>JBLFXO010000009.1:0-25608 GCA_047609865.1 Arenicella sp. | reverse complement strand
GCTCAGTTTTCCCAATTGGATTAACGGTAGTAACTTATGAAGTGACAGACGCGAGTGGTAATGTGACTAACTGTTCATTTAATGTAACGATTACTGATACAGAATTACCTACTATTTCATGTCCAGGGAATATTACACAGGCAAATGATGTTGGAGTATGTGGAGCGACAGTAAATTATGCGAATCCAGTAGGCGCAGATAACTGCCTAGGATCTGTGACAGCAATGACAGCAGGTCAAGCTTCCGGAACAGTCTTCCCACTTGGATTAACAGTAGTCACTTATGAAGTGACGGATGCCAGTGGAAATGTAGCTAACTGTTCCTTTAATGTAACGGTAAATGATACAGAACTTCCAACCATTGTGTGCCCAGCGGATATAGTTACAACGAATATATTGAATGTCTGTGGGGCTTCAGTTAACTATGTTGCGCCAGTTGGGATTGACAATTGTCCGGGATCAATTACTGTGATGACTGCTGGATTTGTAAGTGGTGCCCTTTTCCCTGTTGGAGTAACTGTAGAGACTTTTGAAGTAACAGATGCAAGTGGTAATATGGCAAGTTGTAGCTTCATTGTAACTGTAGATGATATTCAGAATCCTGCTATCATCTGCCCAGCAGATATAACAGTTAATAATGACATTGGAGTTTGCGGCGCCGTGGTTAATTATCTTCCGCCAACTGGAACGGATAATTGCCCTGCTCCAGTGACTGTGTTAACTACGGGTCTGCCTTCAGGATCTCTTTTTCCAATAGGTACCACAACAGTGACATTTGAAGTGACTGATGCAAGTGGTAATATTACCACTTGCTCGTTTGACGTAACTGTTAATGACAATGAGGTTCCTACAATTGTTTGCCCTGGTGATATTATTCAATCAAATGATTTAGGAGTCTGTGGAGCCACTGTTACTTACGTGGCCCCAGTCGGAATTGACAATTGCCCTGCTTCAGTGACAATCCAAATTACTGGTCTTCCTTCAGGAGCATTATTTCCTGTAGGTACTACAACCAATACTTTTGAAGTTACGGACGCCAGTGGCAATGCAATGACCTGTTCTTTTGATGTAACTATAAATGACACAGAGCTGCCAACAATTATTTGTCTAGGAAATATAATACAGAACAATGATTTAACTCAATGTGGAGCGGTTGTAAATTATACTGCCCCAATTGGTTTAGATAATTGTCCTGGTTCGGTGACAGTCATGACAGCCGGTCAAGTCTCTGGAACTTTATTTCCAGTCGGAACAACAACAGTGACATTTGAAGTGACAGATATTGCAGGTAATGTAGCTAATTGTTCATTTGATGTGATCATTAATGATACAGAGCTTCCTACAATTTCATGTCCTGCGGATATTGCTGTCAACAATGATATTGGAGTATGTGGAGCATTAATCAATTATGTTCTACCTGTCGGTGCAGACAACTGCCCAGGGTCTTTTACAGCCTTAATAGCAGGACAAGTTAGTGGGACTATTTTTCCAATTGGATTAACAGTTGTGACTTATGAGGTGACAGATGCAAGTGGTAACGCTGCAAGTTGTTCATTCAACGTAACTGTTACTGATGCTGAATTACCGACAATTGTATGTCCGATCAATATTACACAAGTTAATGACGCAGGTGTTTGTGGTGCTATAGTGATCTATGCAGCGCCTGTCGGGAATGATAATTGTCCTTTACCTGTGACTACTTTATTTAGTGGATTACCAAGTGGATCTCTTTTCCCAGTGGGTACCAATGCTATTGTTTATGAAGTGGTTGATGCTTCAGGAAATTCAGTGCAATGTTCTTTTAACATCACTGTAACTGACCCAGAACTTCCTAGTATTGGTTGTCCGCCTGATCAAACTGAATATTTTGATGTCAATTGTCAACACGTATTATTAGACTACACTCTATTGACAACTGCAAATGACAATTGTGGAATTTTAACATTGACTCAAAATCCTATTGCAGGAACAGTGCTTATTGCTGACCAATTGGTAACTATGACAGCAACTGATATCTATGGTAATTTTATTAATTGTTCATTCACTGTCTTTGTTTCAGATTCTACATCTCCGGCAATCACTTGCCCTGGAGATCAAAATGTATTCTTTGATGCTACTTGTCAATACATACTTTTAGATTATACTGGAATGGCGCTGAGCTCAGACAATTGTGGAGCTACTGTTGTAACTCAAAGTCCAGCTGCAGGAACAGTAATATTCGCAAATCAAACTATAACATTGACTGCTGATGATGGCAATGGAAATACTACTGATTGCACTTTTGATGTAATCCCAACTGATAATACACCTCCAGGTATAACCTGTCCTGGAGATCAAAATGTTTCTTTTGATATTAATTGTCAATATCCTTTACAGGATTACACGGGAATGGCATTGACTTCAGATAATTGTGGAGCTGTTGTTGTGACACAATCTCCTGTTTTAGGAACGATAATTACTACAAACCAAACGATTACCCTGACGGCAACAGATGGTTCTGGAAACATTACGACATGTACTTTTGATGTTTTACCTGCTGATAATTCAATTCCGACAATTGCTTGCCCTGGTGACCAAAATGTATTTTTTGACACCAATTGTGAATACGTTCTACTTGATTACACAGGATTGGCGACAATAGGAGATAATTGCGGTGTTGCTGGTGTGATTCAAATTCCTGCGCCAGGGACAATAATTACGAATACAACCACAGTTTCAATTGAGGTCACGGATTTATCTGGTAATGTCAATACATGTTCATTCAATGTTATTCCAACTGATAATATTGATCCGGTTGTTATTTGCCCTGGAGACCAAACTGTTTCTTTAGATGCAACATGTCAATATACCATGATTGATTTCACACCGCTTTCAGTTCCGACTGACAACTGTGGTATTGCAACTTATACTCAGACGCCTGCAATAGGAACGATTATTACTACAACACAAGCTACAACATTTACTGTCATTGATGCCGCTGGGAATACTGTCTCCTGTACATTTGATGTTGATCCTATTGACGACACTCCTCCAACAGTAGCTTGTCCTGCTGATCAAATAGTTTCTTTTGACGCTAACTGTGAATTCATCTTACTTGACTATACTTTGGCTGCTGTCACAGCTGATAATTGTTTAGCTCCAGTTCTGGTGCAAAGTCCAGCTCCTGGCACGGCAATAACAGCCAACCAAACCGTTACAATCACCTCAACTGATGCGGCAGGAAACATATCCTTCTGCACTTTTGATGTTATTCCTTCAGATAATACGGTACCACAAATTACTGGCTGTCCTTCAGATCAAAATGATTTCTTGACCAACAGTTGCAAGTTCACTATACCTGATTATACCGGTGGATTTATTGCTACTGATAATTGCGCACCAGTTATTATTACTCAAATACCACCTGCAGGTACAGATGTTTCAATAAATACAATAATTACTATGACTGCTGATGATGGAAATGGAAACACTTCTACTTGTAGCTTTAACCTCTTCCTTACTGATACTATTTCACCTACTATCAACTGTCCTGCAGCTGATCTAGATGTCTTCTTTGATGTTAACTGTGAATACATATTAATCGATTATTCAGGACTAGTTTCAGCATTTGATAATTGTGATGTGCCCGTTGTTACACAGAGTCCAGCTATTGGAACTGCTGTTTCAAGTAATCAACAAATCACTATGATTAGTACAGACCTCTCTGGAAATTCGGCATCATGTACGTTCAATGTCATTCCTCAGGATACTATTGCTCCGGTAATTGGATGTCCGGCTGATACAGTTTCATATTTGAATGACACTTGTTATTCTGTGCTTGCTGACTATACCGCGCTTGCAAATACTACAGCAAATTGTGAAGCAGTTATTGTGACACAATCTCCATTGCCTGGAACAGTATTTAATACGGCACAAACTGTCTTGTTGTTTGGTGAAGATGCAAGTGGAAATGTCTCATTTTGCTCGTTCAATGTGACTTTATCTGATTCTATTGATCCAGTTGTAGTCTGTTCTGCTGATGTCTTCTCCTGTGATAATGTCATTACCTATCCCACCCCAACAGCCACGGACAATTGTAACGTAACTTCAATTACGAGAATAACCGGATTACCTTCTGGGTCTACTTTCCCGGATGGTCCAACGCTGATGACATTTGTTGCAACAGATGATTATGGGAATACTGATACCTGTACATTCATAATTAACGTTTATGTTAAACCAGATGCAACCGCTTTAGAGACGAATATTAGTTGTTTTGGAGAGCTTGATGGAATGATAGATTTATCTGTGACTGGGGGTAATCCGCCGTTTTCATTCCTATGGTCAACTACAGAAATAACGGAGGATATTTCAGGATTGGCTGAAGGGACGTATCAAGTTGTCGTGACAGATATTCAAGGGTGCACTGACACTTTGGATGCGGGAATTATTGAACCTGACTCGCTTTGGATAGTTGATGAGGTTACACCAATCAGCTGTTATGGCGAAGTTGATGGGTCAGTGTTCGTAACAGTAAATGGAGGAACATTCCCTTATTCTTATAACTGGTCACCTTCAGGAGGAGGAAATAGCGCGAACGGATTAGCCGCTGGAGTTTACACTTTGCAAATTACTGATGGAGTAGGATGTAATATAAGTGATAACTATATTATCGTGGAACCAGATTCTATTTCACTAGATGCTGACATTTCACAATATTCAAATGGCTATCAAATTTCTGTAGAAAACGGAACTGACGGATTTATTGACTTAACGGTTCTAGGTGGATCTCCTCCTTTCGATTACAGTTGGGATAATGGCGAAATGACTTCGTTTATTTCAGACTTAGCTTCAGGTGCTTATGTTATCACAATTATTGACAATATGGGATGTGAGCATACAGAGTCATACTTCTTGGATCAGCCTTTAGCCGTTATAACGTCAAATGCCTTTAGCCCGAATGGAGATGGTATGAACGACTTCTTCGTACTGCTAAACATTGAAAGATATCCTGATAATATCTTGACAGTAATGAATCGTTGGGGAGATGTAGTTTATGAAAAAGCCGCTTATAATAACGAATGGGACGGAACTCCAAATAAAGGACTTGTACTTTATGGAGGAGCTGTACCTGAAGGTTCTTACTTCTATGTGTTGAACTTAGGAAAAGACCAAGGAAAGATAACGGGATTCATAGTAATTAATAGATGATGAGAATATTAGTCATAATCGCAGTGTTAATTGGAATGTCAGGGTTTACTCAAAATAGAGTGAACTACAGTCAGTATATGCACAACCATCAATTATTTAATCCGGCATTTGTTGAGGAATCAAACACGGTGGGTGGATCAATATTATACAGAAATCAATGGATGGGAATTGAAGGAACGCCTTCAACTTTTATTGGAGATGCCTATTACGGATTCAGAGCACATAACTTTAACCTTCAATTTTTATATGATAAGATAACAGTCTTTAGACATTTGGAAGTAGGAGCATCTTACAGTTATTCAATCAAGCTTGGTAGAGAAACTAGAATGTCTCTTGGATTAAAAGCAACTTACAATCAGAATTCTGCCAGTTACAATGAACTGTCATATTTTGATGGAGGAGACCCAAGTTTATCTGGGACCATTAAGAAAATTGGAGTGAACTTTGGTGGAGGATTATTCTTTAGAAGTAAAAATTGGCATGCAGGAGTTGGAGCTCCGTATATCTTTAATAATAACAATGTGGATGCTACATCAACAATGTTTGGAGATCTTTCTTATCAGCATTTTTATGTGACTGGAGGATACAGAGTAGTAGATGAATATGGATTACAATTTTATCCATCTGCTATGATAAAGTTCACGAAAGGTGCACCTTTGGCTGCTTCTATTGATATGAATTTTCTACTTAGAAATAGGTTTTGGCTTTCAGGCGGATATAGAATTGATAACACAGTTGTGTTAAGCGCGGGACTGATCTTATGGGAAGATTTCAAAGTAATTTACTCTTATGATCTAGGTCTTGGAAAGGTGAATCGATTTGGAGGAATGACTCATGAACTGACTTTAGGTTACGGAATGTCTATGTACAAGAGTGCATTCCAGAAAAGGAAATATGTCAGTAATAAAGGATGGCGTAAAAAACATAGACGTGGCAGATGGAAGTAATCCTTTTCATTTATAGATTTGTAATATGAAAGTTTTAGGAATTATTCCAGCTAGATATGCATCTTCCAGATTTCCGGGCAAACCTTTAATTGACATTGCGGGAAAATCAATGATTCAAAGAGTGTATGAACAAGCCTCAAAATCTGAAATGATTTCTGAAGTTGTTGTTGCAACGGATGACCAAAGAATTTTTGATCATGTGACTTCTTTTGAAGGTAAAGTGATGATGACATCAGAAAATCACAGCAATGGTACAGAGCGTTGTGGGGAAGTAATTCAAGAGTATATTGACGCAGATGTGGTGATTAATATTCAAGGAGACGAACCGTTAATTAAACCAGAGCAATTGGATAGAGTTCTTTCGTTGTTTGAAGATGATTCGGTTCAAATTGGGACTCTTGCAAAGAAGATAACAGATCAGGATTCCATTCAAAACGAAAATCGAGTAAAGGTTGTTTTTGATAAGAATCATGAGGCCTTATATTTCAGTAGATCTGTCATACCATTTCAAAAAGGAGGTAATGTTGCTGAATATTATAAGCACATTGGAATTTACGCCTGGCGTCTTTCAACTTTGAAAGAATTGCTAAAATTGACACCTACTGAACTGGAGCTCAGTGAATCTCTTGAACAGTTGAGATGGATGCAGAATGGCTATCGAATTAGAATTGCAGAAACATCTTTTGAAACTCCCAATATTGATACACCTGAAGATTTAGATGAAGTTTTGAACGTACTAAACGATTAGAATCAACTACCTTCGCACAAAAATTTGATAATTATGGCTGGCAGAGGAGATAAAGGAGGCAAGGATTCTAACAAGCGTCTTGCAGATAAGAAAAAGAAGCACTACAATAAGCCTGAAGATAAATTCAGAAAGCGTAAAGGTGATCCATTGCCCAGTTTTAGTGAAGATATAAGATTAAATAAGTTCATTGCTAACGCAGGAATTTGTTCTAGAAGAGAAGCTGATGTCATGATTGCAACAGGTGTTGTTCAAATCAACGGAAAAATCATAACTGAAATGGGCTACAAAGTGAAGCCTGGTGATGAAGTGAAGTATGACGGAGCGACAATCCAATCTGAGAAGAAACAATATGTCCTTTTAAATAAACCTAGAAACTTTATCACAACTATGTCTGATCCACAAGGGAGAAAGACGGTATTTCAATTGGTTGCCAACGCTTGTAAGGAGAGAATTTACCCAGTTGGAAGATTGGATAGAAATACAACCGGAATTTTGTTATTTACAAATGATGGTGATTTGGCTAAAAGACTTACTCACCCTAGGTATGAAGTTCCGAAATTGTATCATCTTGAAGCTGAAAAGCCAATCAGACAAGAGCATTTAGAGGCCTTAATGGCTGGTGTGCAATTAGATGATGGCGAGTATGTAAAAGCCGATAAAGTCGAATTTATTCCTGACACTAAAAACCGTGAAGTAGGAATACAGATTCATTCTGGAAAAAACAGAGTGATAAGAAGAATGTTTGAATCACTCGGATACGAGGTAATCAAACTTGATCGTGTTAAGTTTGCCGGTCTGACGAAGAAGGATGTACCTAGAGGTACCTGGAGGCATTTGACTGAAAAAGAAGTTTCTTTTTTAAAAATGGTCTAATCTCTCAAGGTTGCCAAGTTAGGGACCATTTCTTTAATCTTATTTATTACAGTAGGAAGATCTCCGCAGGATGTTTTATAGGTGTTTCCTTGACATTGGTTCAGGAACGACTCATAGTGTAAATCTCCTTGATAGATGTCTAAGCTTTCTGAAGTTTGTCCAGTGCAAGGTGGATCATCATTTTTACAGAATTTTAGTTTTGCGGCATTACAAACTTCAATCAATGCGCCGAAATCTTCAGGGCTGCAATCTAACTCTTCTTCAGCAATGATATCCCCGTAGGAATCAACAACTGTTTTTATTTTAGTAGGTGTAATTATAATATCATATGATCTATGATAGGGCGGAGGAACAGAAGAGTCTTGAAAATGATAGACAATCTTATCCACTTTATCTTTATCAAAAGTCATAGCTTCTTCACATGAATATATTCCCAAGACGAGAAAAATGGGTAAAATGAACTTCATTATTTTTTGACTAATCTGAATTTTTCATTGAAATCTCCTTGATGGATTTCAATGATATAATTACCCGAAGATAGGGAATTGAAATTTTCTAATTCGTTTGATTCAATAGTTACGTTTGCTTTTTGGTAAACTAATTTACCTTCGGCGCTATAAATTTTCACATCTGCAGCACCTTCCAACATAAGTCCATCAACATAAATGATGTCCGTGAATGGATTTGGGTAAACTGAGAATTGTAATGTTGAGTTTTCGAATAAACCAACAGTATTAATCACTTCAACTACAATTGAACTAGTGTCATTGGGACAAATATAATTCGCTGAAATCAGTTGTACCGTGTACGTTCCTTCAATGGCATAACTGTTCCAAGGGTTCGCATCTGATGAAATATTACCATCTCCAAAGCTCCATTGATAAACGCTTGCGTTAGCCGAACCATTCGTAAAGTAGATTGCCGAATTTGGCATATAAACTGGTGAGTTAGAAGTGAAACTGGCTAAAGGAGCAGCAGCAACTTGAACTGAAACTTGTTGCACATAAGAATTAGTGTCAATGCCATCAATGGCATTCAAAGTTACATCATAAGTTCCTGAACTCATATAAGACACTTCTGGATCTTGATCTGTTGATGACGCAGGGAGTCCACTTTCAAATTCCCAGTAATAATTTGTTGAGGCTGTTGAAGTATTTGTGAATTGGATTAATTCTCCTTGACAAAATGTATTGTTAGCAGGGAGACTAAAATTCGGTTGCGGATTAGTTGTCGTTGTGTTGCAGACGTAATCAGCTAACCATCCTGCTGCTACGGTTGCTCCATCAGATTTCCAATAGAAAGTTATCGATCCTGTTGAAGTTGAAAATGTTCCTGGCGAATCTGTTCCTGTATAAGCACCAATTAAAGGATCAGTAATTGAAGTGCCATCATAGATAAACAAAGTGTCATAATTTACCTCAACATCAAACATGGTGAAGTCAACGTCAATAGAATTGGCTCCATCAGGAGATAGGGTCCAAGTATAGTCTTCGTCATTGTAATAGTTTTTTGTTGGTCCTCCAAAGTCATGGATTATTCCTGCACATGGATCGACTTTACAATCTGTAAATTTTGAATCTAAAGCATCCCATAATTCTGTGTATCCATTATCATATCCTAAGGCCCAAATTCCAATTCCCGCAATTCCTGATTGATTAACAAAATCTAATCTCTTTTCAAATGCATCTTCAAGAGCTACAAAACATTGTTTATTTACACCATTATTGAAGGCAAAAATATCTGTGTAAGAATCATCATCCCAAGTGTAGTTTCCGGCTGAGTAATTTCCTGAGGTATTGTTTTTGACATAGGCGAATGTTCTTGCAACCCCATTTGCTTCAGTTGGTGATGGAACAGTCATATTAGTTGTTTCCCATTCATAGCCGTAGTAAGGCAAGCCTAGAACAAACTTATCTTTTGGACATCCTTTATCTAAATAGTAAGTCGTTGTTTTAGAAAGATTGTAGTTATAAGAGGACCCATAATGATAAAGTGGGTCACAAGGGCCTGTTGAGCTTGAACCTTGATAGTAATAAGCATATCCCATTACAATAAAATGATCTACAGCACTTGCCATAATCGTAAAATCAAAAACATCATTCCAATCCACAGCATACAAAACAGTACTCACTTCAGAGGCAGGAATTGCTGTGTGCATCTGGTCAGATAAATCAACCATAAAATTGGCGAAGTTTGTTTTTTGAGAAGAAGGCAATCCTTCAAAATCAATGTTAACACCATGTGCTCCTCTCGATTGAACAAGAGAGATAAGGTTTGTAATTAAGGTTTGCTGTGATGCTGGATTGCTTAAAAATGTTGAAAGATCTGAACCGCCAAAAAGCGTTACGCATAAGGTAACTTTTGTTCCGTTTACTAATGCAGAATCAACGGCATCTGAAGTTGCCCAACCGTGTGTCGTTAAAGCTTCTCCGTTTGTTTCATCTACTTCATATGAAAAGAAGGAGAGATGACTCAATAAACCCCAGTCGTAATTGTTATAAGCAGAACCTACCCAGTAAGGGTGCCATCCGTAAACTACCTTTTCAAGATTACAAGAAGTACGTTCTTCTGCTTGAAAAAACTTTTTGGTATTTACATTTTGCTCATACCATTGAGTTGTCTTATTCTCGGCATTATATAATTCTTGTTGTTCTTGATGGATTGAAGTGAATTCTTGCGCATCTGCGGCAATTAGCACGAGCATCCAAACGAGTAATAAAAAGTACTTTGTCATTGATTATAAATTAGCGGCCTCAAAGATAGGGTCTTTTTACCATTTAGTCTATAAAAAACAGGTGTTTATCTGAATAAAACGACCGCTTCATCTAATTTAAAACCATTTAGGGAGTCTAAAATTATATCCGCAATTATGAGCCTTTTATCATAATTATGGGTTTTTTCAGGAATTGCCATCACTTTCATACGAGCGGCCTTCGCGGCAAGAACGCCATTAAAAGAGTCTTCAATGACCAAACAATCTGTTTCATCTGTCATCAAAGCCTTAGAACAAGTGATGAATACTTGAGGATGCGGTTTACCTTTCAGTTCGTTTTCAGCAGAACACACGGCTTTGAAATAATGTCCAATAGAAAGTTTTTCTAAAACGGTTTCAGCAATTCTCATTGCTGAAGATGTCGCCAAACCTATTTTGTATCCAGCCGATTGCAGCTCAGCTAATGTTTCGTGTACACCATCTTTCGCTTCACCTTGAGCTTTTATTTCTCTAATCACAATATCGATTACATCTTCTTCAACTTCTTTGAGGGATTTCCCTGTCCATCCAACGCGATCGTACCAAATCTTAACGACCTCATCCATTCTGAGGCCAACAGTTTCTTCGCAATCTGTTTGGGTGAGATCTATTCCGACTTTGGCAAAAGCTTCAATTTCAGCAATCTTCCAAAGAGGTTCGGAGTCAATTAAGACGCCATCCATATCAAAAATAACAGCTTTCATTCTCTGCTTATTTGTAATCTTCGGCCATAAGAACGGCATTGTAAGTATTAACAATTCCCGCCGTATTACACAGGTCAACGAAAGTAACTGTGGTTTCTACGTCTCCCGGCAATGGAGTTGATATCTCACTTACATCTTGAACAGAAGACACAATGATTTTTCTGATATCACTCATTTTTAATTCTGGGAAATAAGATTTTAATAAGGCAGCTAAGCCTGAAACCATAGGGCAAGCCATTGAAGTTCCTGCATACTCGTCATATTCACTTTGAGGAACAGTAGAGTAAATTTCTAAGCCTGGAGCGTAAACATCTACTAAATCATCACCATAATTAGAGAAGTCAGCGGCAAGGCCATCATGCCATAAATAGCCGCTCTTATATTTTACTTTTTTATATCTCGTTGATGCCCCAACTTCAATCCAATTTGTAAATCTATCAGACATTGATTCGTATTTTGGAGTTGGGTAGTTAGTAGTAATGTCAACATCAACACCTTCGTTTCCCGCAGCATGTACTAATAAAACATCTTTTTCTTCAGCATATCTGAAAGCGGCAATAACTTCTTCTTGATAAGGAGAGTATTCTTTTCCAAAACTCATACTAATAACCTTCGCGCCATTGTCAACCGCATATCTAACGGCCAAGGCGATATCTTTATCTCTTTCATCTCCGTTGGGAACAGCTCTGAGAGACATGATTCTAGCATTGTCTGCTACACCATCATTTCCAATTCCGTTTCCTCTAAGCGCTGTTATAATGCCTGAGCAATGTGTTCCATGACCTGCATCAGGACCTTCAACATCATTGTTTCCATAAGCAATGTCAGAAAAATCTGAAGGATCATCTCCTACAATTTCTCTAGGATTAACTTCAATGTTGTAAGCAAATTTTAAGTCATCTTCAAGGTATTTTTTATTTTCAGTAAAATCTTCAAAGCTTAAACCAAGGCCATCCAACTGAATCATCATTTGAGCCTGTATTCCAACGTCTGGATCTTTTTTGAGTTTTTTAAGATCTTTGTAAGTATAATCTCCTCCATTTTTTTCTTTCAATTGAGCATCTGCTTTTTCTAATAAATCCCAAGTCTCAGAAATTCCGTCCAATTCTTTTTGTGATTCTTTTCTTACTTCGTCAACTTCCTTCTCAACCTCTTTGTACAAAGTATAGTCTGCTTGTTCATCATCAGTTACTTGATCAGCCGATCTTCCGTCAAATTGTTTTTTGAATCGAGCATATAGTCGCGTCATTTCTAATTGAACATCATTGATGTTCTCACCGTCAGCAGCTCCTAGAAAGTTCCATCCGTGTACATCATCTATGTATCCATTATTGTCGTCATCAATTCCGTTGCCGGCTATCTCATTCGGGTTTGTCCAAATTCTACCTTGAAGATCTTCGTGCTCAATATCAACTCCTGAATCAATAACAGCCACAACTACTGCTTCCCCTTTTTTATCCGCCAATAGCTTTTTGTAAGCCAGATCGGTGTGCATCCCGAATTTTTTACCGTTGTACCAGTTTAATATTTTCTTATCAACCTTTTGACTTTGAGCATTAAAAGACAATAATGCAGCAAAGAGGAGTAAGAAATATTTATTTAATTGATTCATAATGAGATGTGTTGGGTCTTACCTGTTTACTTGCTAAGTTATCAAATCTGCTCAGCTTATTTCACCTTAAGGAGATATAAATTCCCACCACCAAGGCCTCTTCGATATTCGTCTGTCATAAACCAAGTGTTCTTACCTTTATAACAGATTGCTTCTCTTTGTTTGATAACAGGTAAGTTGAAACTCTTTCTTTTGCCTTTCCAAAATTCATGGCCTTCGAATGATGAAAAAACGTGCATTTTAGAATATGTTAGAACAGTAAGTTCTTTGAGCTTAGGATTATAATCAGCGGCTGTTACTGAGCACCATTGCCAGTTCGCACTGCAAAACTGTAAACTTCCAATTTTCTTGGCCTTGTACTTTCCAGGTTTAGCTGGAATCACATAAATATTTGAGATTCCGGTGAAAGGTTTTGACCTGCATTTCGTAAAAATGTATAAACTATCATTCATCCAAATAAAAGATTCAGCATCAAAATTAAGATTTTCTTTTTTGGGAGGAAACTGTTTTTGATCTTCATAAGTGAAAGTGATCTTCTCTGCATTCACTTTGAGATTTTTGTCATGAACAAAGTCTTTTTTAAGAATGTAGATGTGACATTTTTCTCGCTTGTTTAGATTGTTCCCAAAGTCACCTATGTAAAGTTTGCCTTTTTCGTCTAGTGCCAGATCTTCCCAATCATAGTTCTTGGCCTCATCTACATCAATTGTCTTTATAAGTTCTCCCTTCAAATTGAGGATATAAATTTCAGATTTATTCCCGCCATCATTATGTGTTACAAGATATTTATTCTCTATAATAGCTAATCCGGATGTTTCATAAAGCTTTGTTTCTAGGTCACATATTTTTGTAACCGAAAGCCTCTGAGAGATTCCAGTTGAGGCTGTAATTAACAATATGATTCCAAAAAAATATTTCATTCGTAATTAACGTCCTCCAAAATTATACCATTATTCGGTATAGAAGGAAAAATTCTAACTGAAGAAAGAGTTATATTTAGAAAAAAATGTCAAAAAATGATGAATCCTAGTAGTGACGGGTGGATAAAGAAGTTCTTTTCCCTACTTGTTAATTATGCTGATAGCTTGAATAAATACCCTGGTAGTATGTCTGCCGAGGAATTAATTTATGGTTACATACAGCCAACAGGTATGATGTATGGATTCCCAACTTCTAATCTTTTTATGGATGAAGAGGTTGTTGCTGGATGGACAGGTGAAGAGAAATTCAAAGTGCTACTTTTAGAAGGTTTGATTTTGGTTGATCATGTTGATAAAGGCCTTTTTGATGTTGAATCGCTAGAAGAATCCTTAGAAAACTTTGTTGCTTTTTATGAAAGTTCGGAGATTGAGCACGCTAAAAAGAATTGGCTAAACTTTAAAGGTTTGGATGTTTATCAAAAGTTAGAATCAATTATTGAACAGAGAGTTGATATCAAGGCCAGCCTAACAACAAAACTGTGGACAAGCTATTTACATAACAGTCTTATTTTTCAAGATTTGATATTGTATCATGAGTACAGAAAGGAAGGAAGTAGAGATTTAATCAGTCGCAAGCGTACAAAAGTGATGTTGGATATGATGAAGTTGGTATCTGTCGCGGCTCATGCTGATGGGGAAATAGCAGAAGAGGAAGAGGCAATTTTTGATGTTTTTATGGCGTCCTCTAAATTAGATAATGTCTATAAAGAAATTGCTAAAAAATTCTGGGATGAGAATCAGCCTTTAGAGAAAATTGATTTTGATTATCATATGTCATGGCTTTTGAAGAGGTATATGATGGAGATTGCGACTTTAACAGTTTGGAGTGATAGAATTGTAACTGAAGAGGAGGAGGAGTTTTTAAGTGCCCTAGGCGAAAGATTAGAAGCGAATGAAGAAGAGCAGGACAAGTCATTCATTGCGATTCAGGCTTTCGTATCTCAAAACGCCGAGGTTGTTCCGTTCCTAAATGGACAAAATGAAGCGGAGCATTTGCTTCGCGGAGCTACTGATAGATGGAAGAAAATCCTAGGAAGAAATAAAGATAAATTGGGCCAAGAACTTAGACAATCTAAAGATTTGGTGGCACTAATTGCCAAATCTACGACTTCAGATTTAACAGCTGAAGAGAAGAAAAAAGTTAAAGCTCAATTTAAAGATTTAGGAAAATCCATTCCCGCATTTACATTATTCATGCTGCCCGGAGGTTCGTTAGTAATGCCTTTGGTCTTAAAATTAATTCCAGATTTGGTGCCTTCAGCTTTCAGAAGTAATCAAGTGGACGAAGAAGAATAATTAAACTCCAAATTGCTGTAAATGATGATTGATATGCTTGTAAAACATATTGCTCCATTGAGGCCAACCTGAGCTTCCAAAAGATTCTGAATCAATGAAATCAAATTGCTCAGTTCCGAGTTCTTGAACTTTTTTAATGTAATCTTTCAGATTAGTTTTTTCAGTTTCAAATTTTCTCTCTTCAACAATCAAGAATTATGGAGTAGTTTTACTGTTCCTTACATAAAGTTGTTCACCTATCATCATGTTTTTGACCATAGGGCTTTGAATAAACTTTTTTGAAAGCATGAGCCTTTTGGTAATGATGAGTAAATGCCATTTCATAGGTCACATTGCAATGAGCCAACATCTGTGAGACGCTCATTTTGCCCATTATGTTAGAGTTTAACTTGAAAGCTTTTCGATTCTTTCAATGATTTGGTTCGTGGTGTCTGGTGAAAATACGTTCTCCATTAATTGATTGTTAACTATGTTGTTTTGAAAATGAATCCCCTTTATTCTAACATTTTCTCATACAGGTCGGTGTGCATTTTAGATTCTCTAAATCCCAATGATAAAAGATATTTTCTATGCTCGTTATTTCCGGTGCCGGTAAAAACCACTCTGAAACCTTCTTTTCTATATTCTTTAAATTTAGTCTTGAAATGATTTAGACCGATTAAATAACCTCTCAATTCGGGAACAACGTAGTCCAATTCAATATGTAATTCTTCTCCCTTGCCTTGCGTAATTAATATGCCTTTTAATTCGCGTTCAATTACAAGTAAATGAACATCAGACATATTGATTCCCTCCATATCAAAATCGGGAAATAGGTCGGCGATATCATCTTCGACCTCTGAAAAATAGCCTCTAAAGAGTGGAGCCTGATAGTCCACTCTGCTGTATTTAAATTTTATCATTGCCATGAAGGTAGTAGACTTTTATGGGTTGTTGATTATTTAATCGTTGAATGGTGCATTGTTTGAAGATGAATTACCAGGGCTTTCTTCACCAACCTTCTCATTTTCATTGTATTCGTCTTGATTTTCAATAGAGTCAGACTTCTCAGGAATATAGGCGAATCCTCGACAGACTTGCTTTCTTGAGCCACAAGCTGTCATCCACATAAAACCGGTCAGCATTGCGACCATAGATAGTTTTTGAAAATTGTATCTAAATTTTTTCTCTTGGGTTCTTTGATAAGAGCTTATGATTTTATCTTTCGAATTTCCATGAGGGTTTTTAATTTGATCTTGCTGAAATCTTCCACACCAATTTTTTTTTGAGTATTCTCGCACAATAAATTTTTGACCTCATCATTTAACTTACCTCTGAATTCAATCACTTCAATTTGGCATTGTGAACAATATGCTCCTTTTGAAGTTTGCGCCATTTCATCTAAATTCGAAGTCAGGAAGATTAGGATTAGCCATTGTCCTTAAGATATGGAAAATGTGAGCTTACTACCAATTTTAATTAATCATCATATTTAGAACGTAAGTAATTGCCTAGTATAAATTCAGAATCTAAAATGAATTTTGCATTATCATCATTTTCTGTGTCCCTGTTGTAATTGTCTTTGACGAACTTAAGAAGCCGCTCGTTTGGAAGTTGACCTGCAGGCGCGAAAAACCCAAATTGATTTTTTGGTTCTTTCATCAGAGAATATAAGTCGTGCTTGTTAAGCGAATCTCTCGTATCAAAGGTGCTTATTCGAAGGTACCCAAGATTATATTTTATTGCTGTGATGCTTGGCCCATTGAACATATCGTAACAGGCGTTTTGATCATTGCGGTATATGACAGCAAATAAAAGGCTGTCATTTTTGTAAAGTGAATGGCTAGTTGAACTGGAGTTCGTGCAGTCACCTATGTAAAAATCGGTTGAAGTCCAGATGCCAATTTTTTTACCGTTTTCATCTACAAAATTTCCATTCTCAGCAGTTGGATAGAAGGTGCCGTTTGTGTCTAATATAGCAATGCGATTGATGGCCGTTAGAGAATCACCTTTGATAAGTTTAGCACCAAAAGGGTCATTGTCGGTTTTGATTGTTGGAGTTTCTTGAGAGAATGACAAGTTTGAAACAAGAAAACTAAAAAGGAGCAAAACGCGCATCTTTCCAAGATATGGCAAATTGGTGCGAACCAGAAAACGTTATGATTTAATTAACTATTCTGGCTTAGCTTCTTTCCATCCAGCCTTAAGTTGAAGGGATAGACTTTTTACGATCTCTTTTGATGATTCTAGATTTGCAATATTCTTGTTCTCATCAGGGTCATTCATACTGTCATAAAGCTCAGCTGTAACAAAGTCACCCAAACGTTCATTGTCATCATCCCAATAAAACCACTCTACATAATGATACTCAGACGTTTTCATAGAATATCCCATATAACGTCCTCCATCCGGCGTTACTTTTGGTCGCCTGTGAAATTGGCTGAAGGCTGCTTGTTTCCACTCTCTCTCCGGTTCTTCAATCAAAGGGACGAAACTTGTTCCTTGAAGATAGGGCGGAGCATCTATTCCAGCTAGTTCGCAGAGAGAAGGATACATATCGATTAGCTCCGTAATCCCGAATGTTTCGGATCCTTTATTCGGCTGGCCCGGGTAAGAAATAATCATGGGTACATGAATATCTATGTTGTAATTGGTTTGTTTGCACCAGCCATTGTGTTCGCCTAATTTCCAACCGTGATCTCCCCAAATTATTATGATCGTATTGTTATAAAGATCTAGGTCTTTTAATTCTTGAACGAGCTTGCCGAATTGTTCGTCAACATAGCTTACACTAGCATAGTATCCATGCTTAAGAATTTTAGCTGTGTCTTCATTCATTACGTTTTGAGAAGGGTGCTTGATATTTCTAAATCCATCATAGCCTCTGAGTTCATACATTGAATTCATTGACATGATAGGTGATTGCTCAGGAACAAAAGGATTGGAGGCGAGAGGTAAGCTATCTCTGTCATAATAATCCCAATATTTTTTAGGCACCGAAAAAGGTAAGTGAGGGCGGAAGTATCCGACAGCCAAAAAGAAAGGCTCTTCTGCTTTTGAAAGTTCCCCTAATTTCCTTTTTGCGAGTTCAGTTTGAGCGCCATCATAGTATAAGCTGTCATGAACATCTTCCCATTCCCATGCCGGCCCATTGTTCCAACCATCCGCATAATAATTTGGTCTTTTAGAAACTAAATAGTCTCTTCTGATTTTTTGCTTTTCTTGGGTAGTTTTGTTCACATAGAAAGTTTCGCCATCTCTCTTCAACCATTCAGGTCTTTTGTATTGCTCTGGTCTCAAATCTGGCTCATCCCAAGAAACAGAATCAGGCATGTAATTGTGGAAAATCTTTCCTATACAAACGGTGTGATACCCGTTTTTGTTAAAGTGCTGAGGCATAGTTACAATGTCTGGATGTAGTTCTCTGAATTTGTCACCAAGGTGTCTCACTCTAGAGGAATCTGGTCTGATCCCGCACATTAAGCTTGCTCTTGAAGGGGCGCAAACAGCTGCTTGACAATAAGTACTCCTGAAGGTTGTTCCATTTTGAGCGAAAACATCCAAGTTTGGTGATACAATATGTTCATTGTCATAGGCTCCTAGATTGGGGCCCAAATCATCTATAGATATAAATAGAATGTTAGGCTTTTTTTCTTGAGAGAATAAAATGCTAGAACCCAGTAAAATTGAGAAAAGTAGAAGAAAGGTTTTCATGTGATGTAAGATATGAAAAATCAAAAAGGATAAGGCGAAACAAGTCGGAATAGATTATAATTCAATACTGGTTCTAAGCGCTAACGCCCATCACGAAAACCCTTCGATCTGGATAGTTATGGGGACTCAGGATAAACTGACTTATTACGAAATGCCCATTCAAACTCTGACGCCCATCACGCAAACGTCATCAATTTGTTCAAGGTCTCCTTTCCAATCAACGAACACCTTATCCATTTTTTCTTTGGCAGCTTCCATACCTAAAGATTGGGTCTCAATCATCAAATCTTTGAGCGTTCTGTATTTGAATTTTTTACCTTTTTCGCCACCAAATTGATCTGCAAATCCATCAGAGAATAGGTAAAAGATATCTCCCTTTTGAAGTTGGATTTCTCTATTGATAAAAGGTGTCATAATATGGTGATGAGCAATAGGTTCTTTTTGAGCCTTAATTTCTACTAATCCTTTGTGATTCGAATCAATGAAATCTAATCCTAACTCACGGTTTTGTTTTGGGATTATCCAAATAGGATTATTTGCTCCAGACCATGTCATTGAAAGATCTTTTAAATTCAGCTTAACGAGCGATAAATCCATTCCATCTCTACTTTCACCAATCCCGCCTGTTTGAGAAAGTTCTGAAACAATCTTTTTTCTCATCTCATCCAAAATGAATGCAGGTTCTGGATGGCCTTCACCACTTAGAATTTCATTTAATATTGATGAGCCGAGCATAGTCAAGAATCCACCTGGAACACCATGCCCTGTGCAATCTCCTACTGCCAAGTATAAGAATTGATCTTTTTCGAGTACCCAATAAAAATCACCCGAAACAATGTCTTTTGGTCTAAAAAGCACGAAGTTTTCTGGTAAGTGAGCGGACTGAGTATTTTCAGATTTTAGCATGGCATCCTGAATCCTTTTAGCGTATTTGATACTATCAATAATTTCAGTTTGCTTCTCTTCTAAAATATATTTTTGTTGCTCAATGATAACGTTTTGACGTTTTGTGATTTTACTTCTGTTGTAGATGACAACGCATAGTGCAGCAAGCAAAATACCTCCAATAGAAGCCCCCCAAATAATCGCATTCTGTCTCTTGATTTCCGCATTTGTTTGGTCAACCATGGCTTCATTCTCAGCTAACTCTTTTTCAGTTTTTATTGTTTCGTATTGTACTTGAGCGTCATTCATTAGCCGTTCACTTCTTTCTGACGATAAGGAGTCTGAATAATCCCAGACGTACTTCAAATTAATCGCGGCATTTTCGAAATCTCTTCTTTCCCAATAGATCTCATATAAGTTAAGATAAGCATCACTAATTTCTTCTTTGAGGCCAAACTCTTTAGCCATATTTAAAGCAGAGTCTGAATAGATAATTCCTAAATCATATTTGGCTTGATAACCATAAAGAATTCCGATATTATTATAGCTCTGCGAAATATTGGACTGAACTCCAATCTCTTTTCTAATGACTAAAGATTTTTTAAAGTAGATCATACAACTGTCTTCAGCGCCCTGATAATAATAGATGATTCCAATATTGTTATAACCGTGTGCTAATCCACTTTTATGATCGATAGCAATATAGATATCCATTGCTTTTTGAAAGTAGACCACTGCCGTGTCATACATCTCTTGCGTTTGATAAAGGTTTCCGAAGTTGTTGTATACATTTCCAAGTTTAACCGAGTCCATGCTTTCTTGCAAGAAGTTCAGGCTCTTCACAAAGTTTACCTCAGCAGCTTTGTATTTACCTCTTGCAATATCAACTAAACCCAAATTTGAATATTGCGCTGACATGCCATCAAAATCATCTAAATCATCATAGATTCTAAGACTTTGATAGTAGTAAATATATGATTGATCATAATTACCTAAAAAGTGATTCACATTTCCCAGCTGAGTTGCACTGGCAGCTACTTTTTCAGTACTACAATGTCTTTCTCTAATTGACATTGATTTTGAATAGAATGAAATTGACTCTTCATATTGTCCTTTAGCATTGAAATAGTTTCCTTTATAATGGTACCCAATGGCTTCATTACAAGGCTGGTCTTCTTGTCTTGAAAGGTTGATGATTTCATGCGCAACGCCGTAAAGAGAATCTAATAAATTCTCAGAATAGTAATATCCAAGTTCAACCAAAAGCTCAATCTTCATTGAAGCATTCTCGGTTCTAGCGATTTTCTGTTTGAGGGTATCATCTGTTCCTACCGGTTGGGAATACCCAACGTAAGAGAATAAGAAGAATATAAGCAGTACGCTTGGGTTCACAGTCCTAAAATAGCAAAAATAAACAAGTGATTTTCTAATTTAACATAAAGACGCTAAAATTGAAGAGCAATTCACTACTTCGCGAGATAAAATTGATTTTGTTTAATACAAGAAGTTGTGATAAGGATATCTCACTTGAAATACTGCCTTCACTTCTTCATACATTCTTGACTTTAATTCAGGAATATTAGTTTTCTCTTGAGCCGAAATGAAAATGCAATTATTGTCTCCCAATTTGGACATCCAAGTAGATTTCAACCCTTCTAATGCAAATTTCTTTCCGTCAGGGTGATAGCCAATGTCTTCGGGTTTAGGGTTGTAGGCATCCATCTTATTAAAGACAACCAAAGTTGGTTTTTCATTTTGTCCCTTATCGATATCTGCAATGGTTTCATTCACCACTTTGTAATGATCTTCAAAGCTCGGGTGAGAAATATCTAAAACATGAATTAAAACATCCGCTTCTCTAACTTCATCTAAAGTAGATTTGAATGACTCAATTAATTGATGTGGTAATTTTCTAATGAACCCAACCGTGTCTGACAATAGAAAAGGAAGGTTGTCTATTACTACCTTTCTGACCGTTGTATCAAGCGTAGCGAAAAGCTTGTTTTCAGCAAATACATCTGACTTAGCCAGCATATTCATGATCGTAGATTTTCCAACATTTGTGTATCCAACCAAAGCAACACGAACTAATTGACCTCGGTTACCTCTTTGAACTGCCTTTTGCTTGTCAATCTTTTTGAGCTTCTCTTTTAAAAGGGAGATTTTTTGAGTAATTATTCTTCTATCTGTCTCGATCTGGGTCTCCCCTGGACCTCTCATTCCAATTCCACCTTTGGTTCTATCTAGGTGTGTCCAAAGCCTCGTTAATCTGGGCAATAAGTATTGGTATTGAGCTAATTCAACTTGAGTTTTAGCATCTGCAGATCTCGCTCTCTTCGCAAAAATGTCAAGAATAAGATTGTTTCTATCCAATATCTTTACCTCAAAAATGCGTTCGATATTTCGAAGTTGTGAAGGAGAAAGTTCGTCATCAAAAATGACAGCATCAATATTGTTTGCCTTCACATACAATCTAATCTCTTCAATCTTACCTGAACCAACATATGTTTTAGGATTTGGCTTATCAACTTTTTGAGTGAATTTCTTTTTGGTAACTGCACCTGAAGTCTCTGCCAGAAACTCGAGCTCATCCAAGTACTCATTTACCTGATCCTCTGTTTGGCTTCCAGTTATGATTCCAACAAGAACTACATCCTCTGCAATCATTTTTGTATAATTAAATCCGTCTCCCACTTATTCTTAATTACATCCAACTACCACCTAAAGCCTGTCTAAAGGGCCAAGGTATTGAAGCTATGATTATGATTAAAGCGATAGTGTAAAAAACAAAAATCTTCTTGAATTTACCAGGACCGTCTTCTACTTTCTTTGATTTTGAGTGGCCAATTGTAATTAAAATAAATGCAATTGTCATTCCTGCAATGTGTTCTAATCCATAGAATCTCAACATAGGGATCTTCATAAATCCTTCAATGAAAGATACCTTGACACTTGTAAAGTATAAAACTAGGCCAATCACCCACTGTAGTTGGAATAGAACCATGGCGAACATAGCTACCTTTTTGTCTCCTTGGGTGAATTCAGATTTCTTTCTCCAACCCATGAAAGCTTTGCCAATAGCCGCCAGCAGTAAGATTAGAACTATCCATCTTAGCCCTGAGTGTGACTTGATCAGTATGTTTAAGAAAGTCTCCATAATTGCTTAGTTTTGGACAAAGTTAATCTAAATGAATTGCATCTCTAATCGTATCTCAACAATTTTTGGCCTACTAGCCTTGATGTTGTTTGCGACCACTTCATTTTCACAAGAGTTTGAGCCTGAAAATGGCATGCACGATCCTAAGAACACAACTTATGTCTTAACCGGGTGTAAGATTGTAGTGAGCGCTGACAAGACATTGCCAATTGGAATGCTCGTAGTTAAGAATGGCATTATAGAGAATGTTGGCATAGTTGAGATTCCGCCAAGAGATGCTGTTAAGATTGACATGAAGGGATTCACAATCTATCCTTCATTTATTGATCCATATACTTCGGCAGGTATCCCAAAAGCAACTCCAAAAAAATGGAACCCTAGACCTCAAGTTGGCACTTTAAAAGAAGGACCTTACTATTGGAATCAATCCATCCATCCTGAAACGAATGCCTACGAATTGTATTCTTCAAAGAACTTTAAAGACAAGGAAGAATTTCTAAAACTTGGATTTGGAGCTGTATCCACACACCAAGGAGATGGAATCATGAGAGGTACTGCCGCATTAGTTTCTCTGAGCAGTCATCCAACAGTTGATAATATTATTAATGCTGAAGTTGCCAACCATCTATCATTTTCAAAAGGAAGTAGCAAACAATCTTATCCTTCATCACAAATGGGAGCCATTGCTTTAATTAGACAATTTGCCTATGATGCAAAATGGTTTGCTGGCTTGAATGAAGTTCATCAAGAAAACATATCTCTTCAGGCTGGTTTAGAAAACTTTAAACTTCCGCAGATTTTTGGATTATCAAATAAGTTAGAAGTATTGAGGGCCGCTAAAATTGCAAAAGAATTTAATCTGCAATTTATCGCCTTGAGTGGCGGTGATGATTTTGAAAGAATTGAGGAAATTAAAGAATCTGGCGCAAAGCTTATCGTTCCGCTAAAATTCCCAGATGCATTTGACATGACAGATCCTTATGCTTCGAGATTTGTGTCAATGGCTGATCTTAAGAACTGGGAAATGATGCCTTATAACCCTTATGTATTGCATTTAAATGGTGTTGAGTTTGCTTTAACTACTCATGGTTTAAAAAAGAAGTCAGACTTCATGAATAACTTGAAGAAAGCCATCAAATGTGGTTTGCCGAAAGAGGAAGCGTTGAGAGCTCTAACAGAAACCCCAGCAAAATTTTTAAATGTCCATAATGAATTAGGAACTCTTGAAAATGGAAAGATTGCCAACTTCATTGTTGTAAAAGGAGACATTTTTGAGGACGGGGAAATTTATGAGAATTGGAGCAAAGGTGATCGTAAAAGATTTAAGGATGTTGAACGAGCGGACTTAAGAGGGATATATGATTTGAATCTTGACAACATTGTTTACGAACTCCATATTGAAGGTTCTGTTGAAAAGCCAAAGGCCACTATACATGTATATGAAATCAAAACGAATTCAGCCGGGATTTCTAAAATGGATACGACTAAAGTTAAGTGTGAATTAGATTTTGAAGGATTGCAAATGAGCATGATGTTTCAGGCTGATGATGAAAACTATAAAGGAATCATTCAAGTGAATGGTTCTTACCATGCAGGATTGGGTATTATGGATGGCTCTGCAATTTTACCTGACGGAAGATGGATTAACTGGGGAGCGATTCGTTCTGAAAAATTTAAAGAGAAGAAGAAAAAGAATAAAGTGGAGGCGGTAATAGATACTTCATCTGTTAATGGATTAATGTATCCGAACATGGCTTATGGATTTAAAGAACTTCCTAAAGAAGAAACTTTCTACATCAAAAACGCAACGGTCTGGACAAACGAAGATGAAGGGATTCTTGAAAATGCATCCGTAACAATAAGAGGAGGAAAGATCATTGCAGTTAATTCTGGTGGAGCCCCTGGCGGAGCCATTGTCATTGACGGGACGGGGAAACACGTTACTTCTGGAATTGTGGATGAACACTCTCACATTGCAATTAGTAAAGGAGTCAATGAAGGTGGGCAAGCAGTTTCTGCAGAGGTTTCCATAGCAGATGTTGTAAGATCAGACGACATTAATATCTATAGACAATTGGCTGGAGGAGTGACAACAGCCCATCTTTTGCACGGTTCTGCAAATCCTATTGGAGGACAATCAGCATTGATTAAATTGAAATGGGGATTCTCACCTGAAGAGATGTTACTCCAAGATTCTTTAACAGATGGTTTTATCAAATTCGCTTTAGGTGAAAATGTGAAGCAATCAAATTGGGGTTCATTCAATACAGTAAGATATCCGCAAACTAGGTTAGGAGTGGAGCAAGTTTTCTATAACGCTTTCATGCAGGCTAAAGAATATAAGCAAGCTTGGAAAGAATATTACGAGATGTCTGACTCAAAAAGAAAAAGAGTCAATGCCCCAAGAAAGGATCTAGAGTTAGATGCCATTTCAGAAATCTTAGATCAAAAGAGATTCATCTCTTGTCACTCTTATATTCAGTCTGAAATTAATATGCTTATGCACGTTGGCGATTCAATGGGTTTCAGAATAAACACATTCACACACATCCTTGAAGGATATAAAGTAGCAGATAAAATGAAAGCTCACGGAGCAGGCGGATCTACTTTCGCAGATTGGTGGGCTTACAAATACGAAGTGAAAGAAGCTATTCCTTATAACGCAGCTATCATGCATGAGATGGGAATTGTAACAGCAATCAATTCAGATGATGCTGAGATGGGGAGAAGACTAAATCAGGAAGCTGGAAAAGTGGTTAAATATGGTGGAGT
>JBLFXO010000008.1:0-26199 GCA_047609865.1 Arenicella sp. | reverse complement strand
CAAAGTGGGGGCTTTTAGCTCAGTTGGTTCAGAGCATCCCGACACAGTCGGGAGGGTATGACTAACACAAGAAGACAACTTGCCAAAAATTACAGTGGGGGCTTTTAGCTCAGTTGGTTCAGAGCACCTGCCTTACAAGCAGGGGGTCGTAGGTTCGAATCCTACAAGGCCCACAAACATTAAAAGGCTTTCGAGAAATCGAAAGCCTTTTTTGTTTTTAGCATTATATTTAAATTGCTTTTGATATTCACAACTTACATATTGTATTCAAAAAAATCAGATAAGTACTACGTTGGTTATACTGGTGATATCATGCTCGAAAGATTACGAAAACATAATTCGAATCATAAAGGTTATACAGGAAAAACGAATGATTGGGAGCTTTATTGGAGCCAAGAATTTAGCTCTAAATCAAATGCAATTTTAAGGGAAAAAGAAATTAAGAATTGGAAGTCTCGAAAGATGATTGAAAAGCTGGTTCAGAGCATCCCGACAAAGTCGGGAGGGTCGTAGGTTCGAATCCTACAAGGCCCACTAGTAATACCAAGGGTTTCAGAGTTTTTAACTTTGAAACCCTTTTTTATTTGCACAAAATTTGCACATTTTTTCAGTCAAATAAGAACTATTTAAATCAAAAACCCCTCCTTTTTAATCGCACTAATTCAGCTAAAATGCGGTCTAAATATGGCTTAGATTATCAAGCGATTTTGAGATTAGAATTAAGGAATATTTCTGCGAGTCTTTACTTACCAATTTTTCCAGATAATTAAAAATCACTCTAGGTCTTTAAACCTAAAACCCTAAGTGTTTAAACTGAATTTAACCACGTCCACTTCATAAACGATTGGTTTTCTACTATTTAGTATATACTTTGCTCACACTTTATAAAAATCAAAACTCAAAAAATCATGAAAATTATTCTCTCTGGAATTCTAATTGGACTTTCTTCTTTAGCTTCATTTGGTCAAAACACCTTCCCTACTTCAGGTAATGTAGGAATAGGTACATCTACTCCTTCTGAACGCTTAGATGTTAATGGAAATATGATAGTTGATTCATGTTTAATCGTTAAGGATTCCGTTTTGATTGAAAAGGACTTGAGAACAAAAGGGAGATTTATTGTTGAAGATAAATCTTACTTTCTTGAGAAGGTTTATATGTACGATAAGTTGATAATGACTGCGAACGTTGAGACCACAGAAAACCTAAAAGCAAATAACAATGTTGTGGCAGAAAATAATGTGAATGCAACCAACAATATCAACGTTGGTAACAAGCTTAATGTGACCGGCGCTTCAAAATTAGAAGGCCCTGTAAAGATGCCTAACCTTCCTTCTTTATCGGGTATTGGGAATGAAAATTTGCAACTTGTACTGAAGACACCTAGTGGTCAGTTAAAGACCTACGGTATTGTTGATTTTATAAATGCTGTTGACTCTAAAGAGATAGTGCCATGCTCGCAGACACTAATTGACAATCCCTATTGGATGAGTGGGCCAGCTACGTTGGTATCAAGATGTCCTGAAGTTAAAGTAGGAGTTGGAACTGCGAATCCACTGCATCTACTTCATGTTTCAGGAACTAGTTATTCGGCACGAATAATTACGGGAAATGCAGATTCTCCGATAGATGCGTTAATAAATGGTTACGTAATTAATAATTCTCAAAGCTTATTGAAATTGGGTCGAAAAACTGGTTCTCAACCAGAAGATTTACGATTTGAAGTGACACATAATGGGGCTCTGAGGGTTTTCAATCAAGGGACTGAAACTTCATTAGAAATCAATAACGGAGCAGGACATGCTTTGATAATAAATGACAATAATGGAAATAAAATATTGCAACTTGAGAATGACGGCTTTCTTAGATCAAGGCATATTAAGGTTGACACAGATAATTGGGCTGATTACGTATTTGATGAAGATTATGAACTAATGCCACTTCATGAAGTAGAAGAATACATTACAGCAAAAGGACATTTGCCAAATATGCCATCCGCAAAAGAACTTGAGGAAGAGGGTCTTGATTTGGGTGACATGCAAGCACTACAAATGGAAAAAATTGAAGAACTTTATTTGCATGTAATAGACTTGGAAAAAAAGTTGGTTTCTCTGCAATCAGAAGTTGGTGCATTGAAAATTGAAAATCAGAATCTTAAAAATAAGTAAGATGAAAAGATTTATTGGTTTGATTTTTATTTCTTTCTGTTGGATGAACGTTAATGGGCAGACTGTCTTAAACCCATCAATGGAAACGAAGCACCCCACTGCTCAATTACCTGATGCGATTTCCATGAACAATGCTCTTGATTGGTATATGACATATAATTCTAGTGACTGGTTGTCTACCCAAAATGGCTACTCTGGACATCCATTTTATGATCCGAAAACTGGTAATTCTCACTCCGGTTTGGCTGGACTAGGAGCAAATGGTTTTGCTTACAGAGAGTTTATCACAGGAACAATTACGGGGTTGATTGCTGGCACAACTTATAATTTTAGTTTCCACACAAAATACATGGGTGACTCCGGCAATCTTCAAAAAATTGGAGCTTATTTTTCTAATAGCATTCCGACTTCTTCAGAAATTGGCCCTATTCCCTATGTTAAACAACTGAACCCTCAAATAGAACAGGTAGTTCCAATTAATGGTCAATATAATAAAATTGAGGGGTGCTTTACCGCCAACTCAAGTGGGACTTATTATGTTACAATCGGATGTTTTGACCCTTATGATACCAGTATTGAAGGTCAAGAGTTGAACTACTTTGCAATTGATGATGCTTCTATTTCGATAGCTACTGGTCAATCGCCAGTATCGAATATAGATATTCAAAATGAATTTTGTGCAGGGCAGCCAATTAATGCTGATGGCAGCACATCCGGTAACTATGATAGTTATGAATGGATCATCAGCAATCAAAATGAGTCTTTGGTGTACTTCACATCAGGTGAGACTGTTGGTACAATTGGGGGATTCAATGTCTCCAACGCCATGTTTTCTGCAGGGTTTACATTGAATTCAGGTGAATGTTACAAACTTACTCTAAGGTTGCATAAAAATGGAGGTTGCGTTGTTGAAAATAGTTCTGTTTTTTGTGTGGTGTCACCTCCAAATCTTTCCATTTTTGATAACGGTGAACCACATTGTGAAGGAGAGCAATTTAACATTCAAACTGACGGTAGCTCTGGTCTTGAGTATACATGGAGTACTGGGGACATTGGTGTCGGACTTACTTCAATTAATCCCATTGCAAATACTGGAATTACAACATATTCAGTCACAGCTAGTAATCCTTCTGCGCCAGGTTGTGGAGGCGCTGCGAGTATGACGATTGAGGTCCATTCAAATAATAATCAAGCACCTTATTTTCTTAATCCTCCCGATAAATTATACGTGCAAATGGGAGATGAAGTTTGTGTAGAGTTTTACAGTAGTGACTCGCCAAATGAAGAAGTTAGTATGACGCTTCTAAATACAAGTATTACGCCTTCTCCTGAAAATTTAACATTGAATCCCAATTTAGATGGAGAACTTTTGAGTGGAGTTAACGACCCTCATGAGAGCAAAAAATGGTGCTTTGAGTGGTCAAATTTTAATGATTATGGTGAGTATAACATCCCAATATTGCTAGAGGATAATAATGTTTGTTCTCAAGGTTCTTTTATTCATCAGTTCAAGATAGATGTCCTTTGTCCTTCTTGCCCTGAAATATTATATGTGGATTACCGCAATCCTACACATTATCCTTTTTTAGGGGATGAAAGTGTTGATGCAGCCAAAGAAATATACGTGGGAACAATAGATCTTCAAGCGGGTCATGAGGTTGACCCTGGAAACCATAATGTAATTTTTACTGCGCAAGAAATTTATATTGCTGGTCTTAACTGCACTAATTGTGAAATCGTACCTGCATCAAATAGCTGCAGTGATTATTGTCATGATTGTTGTTCAGAAAATCACCATTTTACTTATGACGCATTACCAGAAGAATACTTGCTTTCACCAAATAATGACGGCAATAATGATGTGTTTTTTATGTCAGATCTTCAAAATCAATTCAACGCATATAATGCAACCCGTTGGCGCTTTGAGCTCTGGCCAAAAAGCATTATAGGAAATTACCAAAATTTCAACAAAATTTACTATCAAGAGAGCTTCAATTTATTTGATTCTCCAGACTTTCCTTTTGATCATTGCTTTACTTTTGAAACACCTACCACTCAGCATCCTTATGAGACTTTTTATTGGGATGGTTTTTTTAATCAGGATGCCTGGGGCTGGAGCATTGATGGTTATGATTACTATCAAGCCGGTGCACCGGCAAAACCAAGGAAATACCGATACCGAATCACTCTCTTCGGCTGTGTGATTGAGGAAATCACAGGTAATAACAGTAATGGCCACGTTGAAGAAATAATTGGATTTATTGACCTTGAAAATTGGAACATCCCACCATTCAACGGAATGCAGCTGGCTTCTGATTCTACATTAACTATAGAAGTTGCTGAACAAATGAGAATTTCGCAAGAAAATGAGGAGGTGACACATGTTAAGTCGAAATTTGATGTTTATCAATACCCGAATCCGGCAAAAGAAATAGTTTTGTTTAAAATTTTTAACGGCTCTGCTATCTTAACCATGATTGCAGTAAAAGATGCAGCCGGGAAGACAGTTCTCATCCAAAAAGAAAATACCCAAGGTGAAATTGATCTTAGTGGATTGGAAAGAGGCTTATATTACGTAACTTACACTAATGGAGACGACACAATTACTAAAAAAATGGTTTTGCATTAGTATTTTAGTGTTGTCATGTTCTTGTAACAAGTACATTAAAGATGATTATCCAGATGAAACATATTGTGAAAAGTATGCTGGATTGTATGACATGTATGACCCTGAAGAAGACATTCATTATGACATGAACATTTCGTGTAGTCACGGGGTCATTTTTGGGTCAACACAATGGGATTCAATACATTTTGAAAATTTCGCGAATAAGTTTGAAATTTCTTATGGGATAGGTTCAAATTCGTTTACTGGTACCCTTGTGAATCCGCTTTTGGATGATGAAGGCCATAGTTGGAATTTTGGAAACATCTATTTCCCTGATACGTTGAATAGAATCAATGTCTATTTAAACGACTCGATTTATCTTTATTATCAAATTGATAATACGGCATATTGGCCGACTGAGGGGGTGCCATATCAAAATGTGACTACTGTTCATTCTGGCAGGAAAATTCATTGAATGTAAAATTTGGTATGGACACATTGTTTAAGAATTAAATGACATCAAGAAAATTTATATTAATAATGCTTTTGACTTCAGTCTTTTATGGTTGCAACAAGAATATTAAGGATCCTTACCCAGAAGAGAAAGCCTGTGAGTGCTTTGCAGGCGAGTACGAGATGTATGATTCATTGAATGATAAACAATATACTTTGGTAGTTGAATGCAATCCATTTAATTCCCCCGAAACTAACTCATTTGATAGTGTGACCTTTTATAATTTTGCGAACTTGTTCAATGTGGACAACAGAATTGATGGGAACAAAGTGCTTGATGGCGATAACATTCAACCACTAAAAGATAAATTCGATCGCAATTGGTCCTTTTCCAACAATTATTATCCTGATTATGAAAACAGGATAAATGTGATTGTTGGGGATTCAATTTATTTGAGATTCCATATTAACAATGCCGCTTTCTACATTCAAGACGGTGTGTCTTACCAAGATATTGAAACAACACATAGAGGAGTGAAAATTCATTAATTATAACAATCACCTTGACTTAGCTATATGTTAGCTTTTAAACTCTTTTCTATCATTATTTTTACTTCGGCTCTACTAGGGTGTAACAAATACATAAAAGATGATTATCCGGATGAACAGGCATGTGAAAGATTTGCTGGTGAATACAATATGTATGATTCAATAAATAACTCTAATTATAACATGAATGTGTCATGCATTTATACAGATGGGATTATTTCAAATGCCGATACTCTTCATTATAAGAACTTTGCCAATTTATTTTCATTTAGCTACAATTGCTATTTTTCATTAGAACCAGATGGCTTGATAAGTGGCACGGGTATTCAACCTTTGCTTGATAAGAACGGAAACAGTTGGGTCTTTTCAAATGGAACATTCCCAAGTATTGATGAAAGAAGAAATGTATTAATTGGAGATTCGTTACATTTAAAATTTCACATAAACAACACCGCTTATTATGTTGATGAAGGTGTTCCATATCAAGACATTGAAACTACACATAGAGGAGTGAAAATTCATTAATTATGAAAAATATTTTTTATCTAATTCTCCTAGTACTGGCCTTTGGTTCATGTACAAAATGTAATCTTAAAGGAGACAATGTTTTAAGCTCGGATTTCGATTCATATGGAGATTGGGAATTGTATTCTGAATATTCAGCAACAGATGAATTTTATAGCCGAATTGAAGATGGTGTTTTGAAGTTGAAAACAGCACAAGAATTTACTGATTGTCAAAGAGCAACTCACTACTTTAATGATGATTTTTCTGCCATTAATGGCTTTCAAGTTTGCATACAAATAAAAGAACTTCGCCTACCTAAAAAGGTTGACATTCAGTTCTATTTTAGTTTGGGTCCTTATGAATTACATGCGGATATTGAAAAGAAAAACTCAACCAACACAGCAGTGATTTTTAAAGTAGATGATAAAGGGGTCAGTTCGAATTTGAAAGGAGCTCTAGCGGGTGGTTTAGGAAACGAAATTGAAAGTGATAATTACGATACTAACTTTATCCAAATTGCACTTTGCCCTGAAGATAATGAAGAGAGCACCGGAGAGATGTACATTGAAATTGAGAGTATAGAGGTTTCGGTATTGTAGAGATGTTTTAGTAAAACTAAGATGATTTAAAAGAGGTATTTATTTTGTCAACCTGTTCTCTGGGGACTTATTGGTTGACTCTCAAAAACTAATATTGCAATAAATTTTGTTCAGATTTTGTCACATATTAATCTTCCTACAATCTGCATGGCTATGGTCACAGCCTCCTTTAAATCAAAGGGAAGATTTTGGTAGAGATGCAAATGCAACATCAACTATTCTTAGTACTGATAGTTGTTACTATGCTATTGGCTCAGCTTATAATGATATTGTTCCAAATCATTTAGATTTAGTTTTTACAAAGTATGATTTAAATGGGGCCATTTTAACTCAAAAATTTTATCATAATGACTCTCTTCAATATAACTCATTAGGGTCCAACGCAATTATTGAAAATGCAGATGGTAATCTAGTTTACATTGCCTCCGCTTACCCTTACTATTGCTATTTTAAATTCAATCATCTAGGGGATACAATTTCAACTAATTTGATTGATGAATTTAAATTAAATAATAGTTTTAATTCGACTAGAACTAGAACGATTATTGAAGAACCATCTGATTCTTCTTTGAATTGTTTATTCTGGATCTTTGATGAGATTAACTCCGTAGAGAAGGCAATTTTTGCTAACCTAGATAAATATGGCAACCTCAATTACGATCAGTCATACGAATCACCTTTAACTGGTCTAGGCTATGATAGCTTCGTGCCAGGAAGTATGACAAAGAGAGATAACAGTAATTATTTAATTATAGGCACATTGAATAAATATGATGGAAATGTCGAAAATACGCGAAGAACTTTACACTTTATTGAAATTGATGACTTAGGATCAATTGTTCAAACTAAAACAGATTTTACTCATGACTTAATCTATTATCCGGTTTCTCTTGTGAATACCAACGATAGTGGGCATTTATTTTGTGGCCATATTGGGTCCTCAATTCAAGGAATTACTACTTACAAGAAAAATTTAATTTGCAAACTTAATTCTGACCTTGAAATTGATTGGGAAATAATTCGAAATGACAGTGCTTCTGGTTTTACTAAAATTGGTATGGAGAAAATTGTTGCAATAAATGATTCCATGTTTGCTGGTTGTGGTGAAACTTTTATCGACAGTCTTTCAGAAGGCTATTTGATGAAGTTTGATATTAACGGGAATATGAAATGGGAAAGCAAAATTAGAAAAGCAGAATGGACTTCATGGTCCAGTATACCCAACCAAGGATTTTATAACATGGATATTACAGAGGATGGTGGTTTCGTAATGGTTGGTGAAGTTCAAGACTTCTATTCTTCAACCAACCAACAAGGCTGGTTAGTTAAAACAGATTCAAATGGCTGTTTAATCGCAGATTGCCAAGATTTTGTGAACACACCTACCCTACCTGACAGCTTTGAATGGTCCCTTTATCCAAATCCAAGCTCTGGTTATCTTAAAATTGATATTCCGTTAGCTTTTTCAAAAGTTGATCTGTGCATTACAGATGTTAGTGGAAAACAGATTCTGAAAGAAACATTAATCTCTTCCTCAAATCTGATACATTTATCTGATGTTGTGGCAGGAGTTTATTTTGTTTCCATATATAAAAATGGAATTTTAAGGGACACCAAAAAGCTAGTGATTGAGTAAATACAGAGAGTTATCAAAGAGGCATTTATTTTGTCAACCTATTTAATGGTGAATCATTAGAAAGGTCAATATATAACTCACCTCATAAACGAAAACGTTTCAACTCAAGACATTCGGATTACGAAAATCTAGCTCACAGAGCATATTTATTCTTCTACATTTCACGAAAACAAAACACCCTCAAGTCCCTAAATTCATAATGTTCCGAACAAATATTTAGTCTTGTCTAATAATTATATTAGATTTGCAGTATAAATTTGTTTAATGATGACTAAGTATCTTTTATTTATTTTCGTTTTTAGCAGCATAACCCTGAGTTCTTGCAAGAAACTCGGACCCGGAGAACCTCTAAATGAAGAAGTTTTAGATGGTCCTTTAGAGGATTTAACTGCAGGTGAATTATCAAGATTTATAGCAGGTGACGAAGCATTTGGAGATGTATTCACAGCAAGTGAAGGTTTAGGTCCCGTATTTGTCTCCAATCAATGTGCCAGCTGTCATGCTGGTGATGGCAAAGGATCTGAATTTGTGAAGTTCTTTCGTTTTGGCCAAGCCGACACCAATGGAAATCAATTTTTATCAGAAGGTGGACCGCAATTGCAGCATTTAGCCATTCCTGGATACGAACCTGAAACATTGCCTAGCGGTGCTACATATACAGAACTTGTAGCACCAGCAGTTACGGGCTTAGGATTCTTAGATGCCGTTTCAGATGCCAATCTCATTGCCTTATCAGATCCTAGTGATTTAGATGCTGATGGAATCAGTGGAAGAGTACACTGGAACAACATTCCTTCTTATGTAGATCTTCGTCCAGGGAGTGTTTCAAATAACGGAAGACATATTTCACGTTTCGGAAAAAAAGCAGGAGCTTATGATTTAAGACATCAAACTTCAGGTGCTTATAACGAAGATATGGGAATCACCTCGGTGTATGAGCCCAAAGATGTTTATTCAGGAGACAATATAGAACCTGAAGTAGATGAGACAGTGGTTAATGATGTTGTATTCTATTTAAAAACTCTGAAAGCTCCTATTCAAAGAAATGCTGACAATAGTGATGTACTTGCTGGTGAAGCTTTATTTTCTCAAATAGATTGTGCCAAATGCCATATGCCAGTTATGCAAACGGGCGATTCAGATATCTCAGCCCTCGCATTCAAAGAATTCTATCCTTATACAGACATGTTACTACATGATATGGGAGCAGGTTTGGATGACGGTTACACTGAAGGTTATGCTACAACTTCAGAATGGAGGACGCCAGCTTTATGGGGTTTAGGATTATCAAAAGATGCACAAGGGGGACAATATATTCTACTGCATGACGGTAGAGCAAAATCATTAGATGAGGCAATTATGCTTCATGGTGGCGAATCTGATCAATCAAGAAGTAAATACTCAGCTTTAAGTCAAGGCGAAAAAGATCAATTGATAAAATTCTTAGAATCTCTGTAATGGAAAGAAGGAAGTTCATTAAACAATGTTGTACAGCTGTGGTCGGCACTACTTTGATTGGAGCTAGTTTAAGCTCTTGTGAAAGCGTTAAATATGTGCTACCCAATAAAACCGCTGAGCAATTAAGCATTCCTGTGTCATCCTTCATCATAGAAGGAAATAAGAAAGATAAACTACGCAAATATGTTTTGATTAACATGGGAGACAATGAAACTCCAATTTGTGTTTACAGAATTCCCGATAATAAATATGTGTCTTCTTTGATGTCCTGCACTCATCAAGGATGTGAATTGAATATGGCAGCTGGATTTTATACATGCCCTTGTCATGGAAGTGAGTTCTCTGCAGAAGGCAAAGTGTTAACAGGGCCGGCCGATAGAGATCTTAAAACATTCAAAACTGAATTAAAAAATGAAGAAATTATTATATACCTCAATGCTTAAAGGCTTTGCTATCCTTGCTCTGTGTATAAGTCAATTTTCGTTTTCTCAGGATTCTACTTTTCATAAAACTAAGTTGGATACGAGCAAAGGAAGCATGAATATGGACGCCACGTATGATCGTCCGTTCTTATCTTATAAAAACGTCCCTGTTGCAGTTGGTGGATACCTTGAAGCAAACACACGCTATGCTCTGGCTGATGGAATCACTGATGGACTTTCTTTTCAGGCCAGACGATTTACTTTATTCTTATCGTCATCCATTAAGAATCGTCTGAAATTCTTAGCTGAAATTGAATTTGAAGATGGTACTAAGGAGATTGCAATTGAATTCGCGGCTTTAGATTTATCTATAAATCCACTTCTTAATTTTAGAGGAGGGATTGTAATGAACCCAATAGGGGCGTTCAATCAGAATCATGACGGTCCAAAATGGGAATTTATTGACAGGCCAATTGTTTCTGTCCAGATGTTACCCGCAACATGGTCGAACGCAGGATTTGGTTTGTATGGAAAAACAGCAAAGAACAACTGGATATTTGGCTACGAATTGTATTTGACGAATGGCTTTAACGGCAACATCATAGACAATGAAGAAAATAAAACATTCCTCCCTGCAGCTAAAGAGGATGATTTAAGATTTGAAGAAAGCAGTAACGGACAGCCTTTGTATACCGGGAAAATTGCCATTAAAAATCGAAAATTAGGTGAGATTGGTTTTTCATATATGGGAGGAATATACAATCACTTTGAAATAGAAGGAATCACGCTAGATTCAAAAAGAAGACTAGACGTCATGGCATTTGATATAAATTTTGATTTACCCAAAATTGGAACAACTGTAATTGGTGAAATCGCTTTTATAGGGCTGGATATTCCGGACACGTATTCAGAGCAGTTCGGAAAGAATCAATGGGGCGGATTCGTTGACATCATCCAGCCAGTTTGGCATCCAAAAGTATTTAATTGGAAGGACGCAGTATTGAATGTCAACTTTAGAACTGAATTTGCTGATTGGAATGTTGGAACTTTCAGCGGAACTACTCTTGATATCGGCGAAGATGTCTTTGCGATAACACCAGGAGTGAGCTTTAGACCATCTGCACAAACAGTCTTCAGATTAAATTATCAATATCAGTGGCAAACGGACATCTTAAATAATCCTTCAGCCAGAACTGCCACTTGGTTGGTTGGTATTAGTACTTATTTCTAATCTGATATTTCGAAACTTAGAATAAACTAATATTCGAACTGATGAATGATTATTTGAACTATATAATTTGAGGAGCAATAGCTCTTTTGACACTTCTGACATTAGGTTTATAGCAAAAAGGAGAGCGAAGAAAAAGAATGATGGAATGGCTAATTTGAATTGATTTGATTAATAGTTCCTAGGCTTACATTTGTGGATTTTCGACCTAAAAAGCATCCATTAGAAACAGATTCTAATTAACAGCTTATGAAATTCATTCTACTAAATATCTTCTTCTTTTTTACTGCCGTGATTTTTGCACAGAAAATCAATTGGGAAGATCCAACATATATGCGAGTGGATCATGATTATACGGCAAGACTCATTAAATGGCCAAAGTCAGACTCTCTAGGTGTGATGCTAAAAAAGGAAAAATGGTATGGATTTCATTTCGCAGAAGGTGCTAGTCCGGATAGTGCTAAATTATTTAAGATGGAGTTTGATTTGAAGGAAATCAGGCCTAAACTCTCTTATTACACTAAGAAGTTAGATCTGTTCAGGGCCGATACTGCAAACGTTCATTATAACAGGAGCTATGTCTACTATGTGAATCCTGTTTATTTTGATTCTCTAATATATGTGGACGCCACCTATCTCGGAAAGCAAGAAGAGAAATTTGGGCACATGTCCAAAAACTTATTGAAACAAGTTAAAGCAGAAGAACTTTGTGCACTCTTAATTCACTTTGGTGTTGTCGGCACTTATCATCATTTGTATTCTGAACTTATAACGACCAAAGTAATAGAGACAGAAACATGTTTTGAAATTAACTACTCTGTTGTTTGGCATATCTGCACGAATAGTTGCAATGATCCGACTTATGAATTTGGAATTAAAATTAATAAAGAAAGTGGGGATATTTTTGCTTTTGGATTGTAGACTTGCTATAATCCAAATTCAGGAGCCCAGGAGGTGTTTGAGTTATACTTATCTGAAAAAGTATATTTGAAACCTAAACCATTATTACTCAAGTCTATCTTATTCCAAAAGCTATCTAATTTGTTTTTTCTGTGCTGTGTATGGATAAATGTTGCTGTTAAGTCAAGTAGAAATATAAAGCCGCCTTGCAGAATAAAACTGTTACCATAGCCTTGAAGTCTGTCGTAATGATTTCCATTAGGATCAGCACTCGCCTTCATTATAAGTCCTGCCGAAACATAACTTAAATCAAATGCTGTATTGAAGATGAAGGCTTTTTCTGTTCTACTCTGTCTTTGCCAAGTTTGGGAGAATGAAAGCGAACCCGGGTCTTCTGTTCTTGCCCTAATATAGCATGGAATGGCAATACCAAGATTCACGATACTCCAGGCAACGTTCATTTGATGAAAGTACTTGGCCTCATAATCTGTAGTTGCCCATCCATAAGAGCTCACACCTAAGTTAGCCAAAGACCAAATGCCGTAAGTAAGCATCAAGCCTTCTCCGGCTTTTAAGCGAACTCTATTGAATTCTTCAATATCCTGCGCTTGGGCTGAAAAAGAAAAACAAGTTATGAAAACGAAGAGATATTTCATCATTGTATTAAAGATACAACTAAGTTTTGGCAACGCTCAATAATGTTAACTTTAGGGGGGCTGTAACTACGATTTGTGTTTTTCGCAAGAGTAATCACTCAGAAGTGATAAATAATCAGAATCCCCACCCTTTTATGAGAAACTTTATCAAAAAAAAGTATAGGCTATGGTAAAATTATTTCAGTAGGAGTTTTATTTGGTCTTCTTATTTCTTGTGGAAATATTCAGAATTTTTCAAAACAGAAATTTACTAAGCTATCTCAAATTCAAGTTAGCCATGAATCAATTCAAAATGACTTAGTTTCGACCGTAACTGATACGATCAAATCTATTAATGAGAAGAAAATTGAAGGCGCTGTCAAACAAGGAAATCAATTATATATCCGAGTCAATCGCAAAGACTATCTCTTAGAAAACCCTCATTTTGACACAACATTGAGAGGGGGAACTCACGCCAGTTGAAGTTTTCGAAGAGTAAAAAGGCAGGACCTTAATCAAAGTAAGCTCTTACGATATAGAAGCTAAAAACACCGTGATAATAAGAGATTAGAACATACGGGAGGTTCAGAATCTTGACGAAGACGAAGAATATTATAAAGAGACTGAAGATCGAAAAAATTCTTTCGTAGTCCGTTTTTTCAGAACATTATTGCTCTTGGCTGCAATCATTGGACTCGGTGCCGTAATTGCAGGCTTATCATTTTACGGTGCTTGGTGGATTGTTTTCCCTGGAATACCCTTAATAGCCTATTATTTTTATTTAATTGCCGGATTGAACCATCATGAAGTGAAAAGAAAGAACAAGATAATGGCAGTCGTTTCAGCCATAATCACGTTTGTTCTAAATGGAATAACTGGAATTATCCTTCTTTTTTAACTTCTTCTTGGATTTTCTCTACCAGATTCAAAAACTTCTCAGTTTTCTTAGCAACACTGGCCGGAAGCTTTCTTTTAGATTTAGGCGAACTTCGCGTTTACTTGAATGTTGCATAATAAGTTGAAATTGTGTCAACTTATTTCAGGACGAGACAAAAACATAAAAAGAGGCCGACTCAAATAATGAACCGGCCTTTTTCAAGTAATTAATATTTGAATCTCTTACTGCATCACAATTTTCATTACGATAAACGTTCCGTTTTCGAATTGGATTCTAGTAAGGTATGTTCCGGTAGCTAAGTCTGAAACATTTTTAGAAATCAATGTTGTTCCTTCACTCAAAACAAGCTTGTCATTTTTCACAACATTCCCCATTAAATCAATAATCATGATTGAAGCTGTCTCGCTTTTCGAAACATTATTTACTCGAATGGTAATCATATCATTTGAAGGCACAGGATACAAATCAACAGTGATGGCATCCTCTATGCTTTCTTGAGGTTCGCTTTCATCAACATTTGCAAATATTGCGTCATTGAGTGTATTCAATGTTGTGTTAGTAGTAATTGGCGCATTGTAATCAAAATAGATATCTGCAGAGTTTGTGAACTCTGTTCCTTGAGGATTTGTGTCTTTACGATCAATGCTAAAGCTAACCATTGATGAACTCAAGGCATCTCCATATTGACTCTTCCAAGGAAGATTAATATTTGCAAAAGTGAACGTAATTAATCCAGTTTCACTTACTGTAGTAGTATAATCGTACTCAGAATAGCCAGGCCTTAATGTTGTCCAATCTAAATCGTCATCCAGCTGATCTGTCACATAAATATTTTGTGCAAAATATGTTCCTTCATTCTGAAAGTGAATGGTATAGTCAAACTCGATTGTTTCACTAGAAATGTATCCTTCAGGTCCAAAACCTTTTGGTGTTACCTCCTTATAATTCGGATCATAAGAACTAATCACAGTTGGCTGATAAGTATTTACATTGTTCCATGGGCTATAATCAGCTAACCAGCTTGTAGCGATTGGTGCCGCGACAGCAGTAGTATCAAAAAAGTCAACAACTGTTCCTATCGGAATATTGGTAGGAGTCTGATAGGTCAGTATCATTGCACTCGTTATATTAGGGTCCAGAACTGGAAACCCAGTTTCAATACTGTAATGATTTGGTTCCGCTAAATTGTTCAATTGTATAAATGAAGGGAAAGTTGAATTAAAATAGGTAAGCTGGCCATCATGTTCGTATCCTAACTGGATATCCGATTCCGTAACTGTACCAATGTTTTTAACGATAACTTTTTGTTGATAGGCATTTCCGGGAATTGGGGGCGCAAAGGAACTCATTGTGACAATTTTCACATCACTTATAATCTCCATGTTATTTGCAAAATCAACAACTGACGTGCAGCCAACCGCAGCGACAACGTTGACATCAATTCCGTTTGTCTGACATGTTGCTAAAGGATAATACGCCTGAATTTCTTCTGAGACCGTATAAGAACCCGTTGGTACTTGAAAACTATAATATCCGTCCACATTGGTAAATGTATAGCCTATTCCAGAGCAATGGATCATAACGTTTTGTACAGCTGTTTCCCCTGTATCAAACGTGCAATTTGTATTTCCATCTACATATACATTTCCTTCTATTGTGCAATAACAATCAGTAGTTGTATTCGAATTAAGAATATTGAAATACTTTGTTTTGCTACATCCGTTTGCATCTGTCACAGTGACACTGTGACCCCATCCAACAGACAAGCCACTCGCGGAGATTGTCGTTTCACCATTTGAATGAGAATAGGTATAAGGGGCAAGTCCACCGGTAGCGGTTGCAGTCGCTGTTCCATCTGAATTAAATATACATGATGCTCCAGTGGTTGAAACACCCACGTTTAAAGGAGAAACACTGACTATGTTAGCGGATTTTGTGATACTACACCCTAAGGCATCAGTAACAGTGCAACTGTAAGATCCGATTGGGACAGCTAAAATTTCATTGGTTGTCCCTCCATTACTCCAAAGGTAAGTATAAGGTAGAATTCCACTCGAAGCTGTTATTTGTGCATCTCCAGTTGTTCCAGGACAAGTCACTTCTGCTCCATTCGCATTCGCACTCATCATGCTTATTGGATCTACCACAGCCGAACCGGTTCTGATGCATCCTAATGCATCTGTAACTTGGAATGAATAATTTCCCGGAGAAACATTTGAAAGTGTTTGCGTTGTAACTGGTGGTGAAGTGTACCAGAAGTAGGTGTATGGTGCTGACCCACCAACAGGGCTGATAATGGCTGAGCCGGTTGGGGATATACATTGACTAGGTGTAGATGTATATGTTACCGTAATCGGAGTACTAGCGTTTACCCAGGGAAAACCTTGACCTGAACAACCATTTGCATCAGTTGCAATAACCGTGTACCCTCCTTCTCCAAGATTAACCGCTGTTTGATCTGTTTGCCCATTACTCCAAACATAAGAATAGGGAGAAAGACCGCCTGAACCAAAAGCAATAACACTTCCATCTGACTCTAAACATGTGGCATCAGTTATTGTAGTATTTACAGAAATTACCGGATTTTGGACGACATTAACTCCCACGTTTGTTGAGATACAACCTTGTGCATCAGTTACTAATAGAGAGTAATAGTTCTGAGTTAAATCTGTGATGGTAGGCGTTACGGCTCCTGTCACCCATGAATAAGTGTATGGCGCCACACCACCGGCACCAACTGCCGTAGCTGTTCCGTTATCACAGGAAGCAGGAGTTGAACTCATTGATGCAGTAACTGTTGAAAGCTGAAATACAGTCGCAGCAGTGTCTGTAATATTCAACACACATCCTGTTCCTTGATCAGTAATTAATGCAGAATAATTTCCTAGAGGCACATCAATATTATTCCCAGTATAAGAAATTAAACTTTGAGAATTAGTCCATTCATAATCAAAAGGCCCAGTTGATCCGCCAGTATTAGTGGCAGTTATTGTACCTAAAGTTTGCGGACATATAGGCTGCACAACTGATATGTTCATAATAAATTGAGGAGTAAACGTAATTCCAGTAAAAGCACTGGACGTGCCACTTGTTACAATACAACTCCAATCACCCCAATATGTCATTGGTATGTCAGTCAAGACATCTGTAGTTGAATTGACATTTGAGTGCACAATTGTTTGTTGACCGACATAATAAGTATAAGTAACAGGCGGTGTCAAACCAGTTGTTGTGATTGTATAAATCCCATCATCATTACAAGGTGCTTGTGTGATGGTTCCGTCTGCAGTTTGACCACTTGCTATTTGAGACAAGCCGATCATTAATAGAGATAGTAGATAAATTTTCTTCATGTTATTGTTTTGGTTACAAGAACTAACGAATATTTTAAAATAAAGGTTGCATAGAACTACGGTAGTTCATTATTTATATAGATGTCTGAAGATGCTTTGTTTGAAAATAAATCGAATTGAAAACTTCTAACTATTGAGGAAAAAGTACACCTGAAAGTCTTCAGGATATCCGAATTAAATAAATTTCTCTGTTAATTTTATACGGAAAAAATGTTACATTATTTTAAATAAGCATAAAACTCTATGCTTCTATGATCTCTGACGACTTCAAATACTTCTGCGTCTTCTTTACAACGCTAGCAGGAAGTTTTCTCTTAGATTTAGGCATAAAGAAGAAGTGCCTAATAAAACTTGGTTCTTCTACCCCTTTCACATTGTAAAATGTGTCAAGATATCCGTTAAAATCACGTCTATCGCCTTTAGATTCTTTCTTAGCTTCTTCAGTGATATCGATAAGCTCAATTACGACTTCTCTTTTAGGAACTAGGAAGATTAGGTTCGCAAACCAGTAGCCAATCCCCTTTAGGAAGACCGGTAAAAATTTTGGCCTGTTTCCCTTCCAAGCCTGTGAGAATGTTGAACCCCAAAGCCCACTAATTCTTGTTCCAAGTATTTTGACATCACTGTCATCCGCAAGATTAGAAACGACAGCATGCGCTCCTTGTTTGTTCTTCACTTGCTCAACTCCTATACTTTGTAATTGTCCTGAAGGATAAATAATCACGCATTTCCCTTCATCTAAAGCGGTATTGGTTCCGGCGAAAATATTTTTCAAAACGTTGGGATCTCTATTCCCCTTCTTAAGCTGCGCAACGGGAATAGCGCCCCATTTTCTAAGGAAATACTTGATCACTGGAATCTTAAAAAAGTTCGCATTAACAACAGGGACAATTGGCGTGTGCTTAAATAATTGTACCGCAATAATCTGTGGATCTACGTGAGATTGATGGTTTGGTAAAACTAGTTTACCACCTTCTTTCTTTAAGAGATCAGTCCCTTTCATTATTACCCGATATCTTCTATTGAGAATAAAGGTGTAAAAGGACCTATAAAACTTCATCATAATAATCGCCTTCTTAGCTCTCTATTGTTTCTAAACGCTTGCACCTTCAACCTCATGCTTGAAGATTTCTCCGATAACGGATTTATAATTATCTGCGATAACTCTTCTTTTCAGCTTAAGAGTTGGCGATAATTCTCCACCTTCCGGTGTCCACTCATCTGCAACTAGCCTGAAACGTTTCAACTGCTCATCCTTAGAAACTTTTGGGTTGATATCTTTTACGATAGTATTGTAAAGTGCCTTAACTTCAGCATTATCGAGAATTGAATTCTTGTCTTTTGTTTCGATTCCTTTTTCTTTACACCAGATTTTTAGTGCTTCAAAATTAGGACTGATAATAGCAGAAGCAAATTTTTCTCCTTCACCAATTGCCATCAATTGGTCAATATAGATTGATTCTTTAAATGTATTTTCCACCATTTGTGGTGAAACATATTTTCCGTTAGATAATTTGAAAAGTTCTTTCTTTCTATCAGTAATACGAAGGAATTTCCCTTCATCTAGAATACCAATATCACCGGTATGAAACCATCCATCAGCATCAATTGCTTCTTTGGTAGCTTGTTCATTGTCATAATAACCTAACATCACGTTATCACCTTTACATAAGATTTCTCCGTCTTTCGCAATCTTGATTTCAACGCCATCAACTCCTGCTCCTACGGAACCTAGTTGAACTAGAGGAGACTCAGCTCTGTTGATTGTAATAATTGGTGAAGTCTCTGTCAAGCCATACATATTTAATAATCTGATTTTTGCTGACCAGAATACTTTCTCTAATCTTGGTTGCAAAGCAGCACCACCAACTCCTATTGAGATGACGTTACCTCCCATTGCTTCTCTCCATTTACTGAAGATGATCTTGTTGGCAATTGACAGCTTCATTTCATACCAAGCACCATTCTTTTTATCTATTTGATATTCTAAACCTAAGTTTAGTGCCCAAAAGAAAAGCTTCTTTTTGATGCCTGTTAGTTTTTCACCTTTGTTGATAATCTTGTCATATACTTTTTCAAGAATACGCGGAACAGCGCCAAAACCGTGAGGTTTTACATCTTTTAAATCATCTGCAATGGTCCCTAGATTCTCAGCATAGTAAATACTACATCCCGAATATTGTGTTTGGTAATTCCCCATTCTTTCACCAACGTGGCAAATTGGAAGGATACCTAAATACCTGTGGTTTGATTGTAATTTAAAAACACCAGCTGCAACCTTGGCATTACTTACTAAGTTTTTGTGAGACAACATTACTCCTTTTGGAGTTCCGGTTGTTCCTGATGTATAAATTAGAGTAACCCAATCGTTCTCGTTTATTCCTTTCTTAATCTCCTCAACACTTTCAGCATGTTTTTCTGCATTGGCTGCCCCTAGGTCTAAAACTTCTTTCCAGCTTGTAACACCATCAACCTCATCAAAAGAATAGATCTTTTCAAGAGTTGAAATTTCAGCAACAAGAGGTAAGATTTTATCAGCAATTGCTTTATCCGAAACAAAAACACATTTTGCTTTTGAATGCGTCAAGATGTCTTTGTATCCTCCATCACTTAATGTTGTGAAGATTGGTAGATGAACGATTCCTAACTGCGCCATTCCCATATCAACAAAGTTCCATTCAGGACGATTGTTATTTATGGTTGCGATTTTATCCGCGGAAGTATAACCCAATTCTTTTAGGCCGTAACTGACGTTGTTAGAGTTCGTGATATAATCTTGAGAGCTATATTTTACCCATTTTTTATTGACTTTACCTGCTAGGGCGTCATCTTTATCAGGGAATTTCTCTTTATATCTTTGAAGAAAATCGAACGTTCTAGTTACTTCCATAGTTTTGGGTTTTGTGATATTCAAATTTAACAATTAATCGCATGATGAGTAATAGTTCTTCACTTATTCATCATCAAACTTAGACCGTTACAACTGAAGGCCTAAATTGATTTACGCAAAAAACAAAATCTAATTTCATTTTTTGCAAAAACCTAAGTTGTTAGCAACATAAATCAAATCATCATTCTAATAATAGCCATTTATCCGACCACTGTTAGATTCACTTTGGCATCTCTGTTTTTAATCGTCAATGTACCAACATATTCTCCATTCTCTAATTCAAAATCTTTGAAGATCCAATCTTCAGTATCCATTTCTCCTCTTATAGATTGAAGGGAATATTCACCATTCTGAACTTCAAACTCCAAATCTTCAGGTGGAATCCTCATCCCTACTCCTATTGCTTTTAGGTAAGCTTCTTTGATCGTCCAGAATTTAAAGAATCGGTATTGGCGTTTCTCTGGTAATTTGTTGATGTAGTTACGTTCGTAGGTATTGTAATTCTTTTCGATCAATTCATCTAAATCAGCCATCTCTCTCAATCGCTCTAAGTCAATCCCTATTTCCTCATCCAATGAAAAAGCATAAACTACCCTTCGACCAGAATTGGACATGTTAAACCTCAGCTTTGGATTATCTACAGAAAATGGTTTCCCTTTACTCAATCTGCCCACTTCAACTTTATCAGAGTCGATTCCTAAATAGTAAGACAACATTATACGTAATCCTCCTTGACTGATAATATAGCTTTCTTGAACTTGCTTGAATTTGAAGAAAGAGATTCTTTCTCTCCCTTTTTCACCAAGAGCTTTTAAACAGGCTGATCTAAAAGGCTCATCTGCATCTAAAGAAATACTCCAGATTTGAATGTCTCCTTTTTTTAAGGTGGATAAACCGTTGTTGCTTTCAATAAAGGTATTGGATGATATGGTGTTTGTTTTGATCAGAGGAGCTAAGATAAATAGAAATAAGACAAAAGATCAAAGACAAAAGACTGTTCATTCTAATATTAGTTCAAACAAAAAATGATGTGATTAGAGCTAGGAAAGCTCAGCAGGGTAACTAGCGAGCAGCTTGGTTCAAACAAAAAATGATGTGATTAGAGCTAGGAAAGCTCAGCAGGGCAACTACTGCGCAGCTTAGGCAGCTTGGTAAGAAACCTCCAATGACTCTAATTTTGGGCTTTTTAAATCTTGTTATGTTATTCCTCAATAATATAACTCTTTTCAATTTCCAACTCCGACATACTTATTTCTCCTCCTAGATAATAAGAAGGTACATTTCCCTTGATGCCAATTCGATAAATTCCAATTCCAGAAAGTCTTTTTTCTTCTTTTCTATCTGGTGCTAGTTTAAAGCTTGAAAAATATGGTTTCTCCAACTGCACATATTCGCTTTGGATTTTAAAACATTGAATCAATAATTCTCGTCCAGAAAAGCGACCATTCTTGTTTTCTAATAGAATTGATTTTTTATTAGATTGCTTCTGACTAGTTGGAAATAAGACAATTTTTGAGCTATCAAGACCTGTTAGCTTCTCCTGAGTTATTCCAACTGACTTCAAGAAAGTATTAAAATCAATATCCTTTTTGAATGCGTTATCTGGCCAAAAAAATCCAGAAAAGCAATTCAACCTCAGTGGCAAATCTGGTCTATGGATTTCTAACTCATTTTCTGTAAAATCTAAAGACTTAATGTAATCAGCATTATCTACGAAGTGGTCCTGTGAAACGCGATAATAACTTACGGTTTTGTGTTCAGCATAAATAAAGGCATCTTCTTCATTAACTGTTTGGTAAAACACCTCTTTATCGTCAAACATTATTATTCGAATGCGATTATTTGTGAAGTTATATAAATCCCCAACTTTCATAATTCTGATTATTTTTTTTCTGATGTAGAACTAAAAAAAATCCCATCTCGACCTTTGATGAGTTCATCAGTCGAAATGGGATTAATTATTTTAATGGACATTATTAAGTTAGTCCAGCACTGCTTCTTTCAATTCTCCAGTTACTATTTCTAGTAGTTCTTCTTTATTATCTCTACAGAACAAGTGTCCACCTGGAACCACTTTGAATTTAAATTCAGAGTTCGTATGTTGATCCCAACCTCTTACTTGATCTTCAGTAAATACAGTGTCATCTGCACCAGCAAACGCCGTTAATGGGCAATTCAATGGCTCATCTTTGATGTACTTGTAACGTTTACCTAATAAGATATCAGCTCGTAATGCTGGAAGCATCTCACTGAATACCGCATCATTATCAATAACCTCATTAGGAATCTCTAATGAACGTAAGTGATCTTTGATATTCGGGATATTCTTCTCCTTGTAAACTTCATCATCATCAATTGCTTCTAAGAATTTGAACGGGCTCACTAAATGAGGTGCTCTCCATCCACCAACCATAAACTTGGTAGGTTGAACGTCTAGTTCTCTATTTAAGTAACGCGTTAATTCTAACGCTACACCAGCTCCAGAAGAGTGGCTATAGAATGCACAAGGCGCCGTCAATAATGGTTCCATTACTTCAGCCAACTTGGCAACCAATGCTGCTACATCATCAAATGCTCTTTCATCTCCTCTTTCTTCTCTTCCTGGGAACTGAATTGCGCAAACTTCAATATCGTCTGGTAAAAATTCATGCCATGTTGAGAAGATTGAAGCTCCACCTGCAAAGTAAGGCAGACAGAATAACCTTAATCTTGGATTATCAACTTTCTTGTATCTAATTACCCATTTATCAAGTTCAGATTTAGCTTCACCTTCGTTACCAGCTGATCCGCCAGCCCCCATCAACTCATCAAGAATCTGTTCTGTCATCTCTTCCATAGTTGGTCCTCTCATGATTTTCATCATTGAGTAATCAATACTTACGTTAGATTGAATCCAGTTTCTAATTTGATTGGCCATCAATGAATCAAGACCATACTTAGTTACTGGTTCAGCTGTATCTACTTTTTCAGAAGTTGTACCCAATACTCTTGCGAATGTGTCTTTCAACTGATCTAAGAAGATTTCAGTTTGTTCTTCTGGTTTAGACTCTAGTAATGTTGCTTTTAAAGCTCCATCTCCAGAACCAGCTCCTGATCCTGCATTTAAATCTCCTTCTGTCACTAAGTGAGCAAAACGACTTGATTTAGCTGTATGCGGATAGAATCCACCAATTGTTTCCCAATCAGAATCTGTTCCAACTCTTTGAATAGGATTGTTTAATAACATTTGTTCTAATATCCAACATGCCTGATCAATAGAGAACGTTTTCCATCCTTGTTTATAAAGAAGGTCAATAACAACTCCATTTTCTTCAACATTTCTTGCTACGAATCCAACATCTCCAATTACACCCCAGTTAACTGTAGTAGCAGGTAATCCTTGAGCTCTTCTCCAATGAGAGAAGTTATCTAAGAAACTATTTGCACCAACATAACTTACTTGACCTGGGTTACCATAAATGGCTGAGATAGAAGAGTAAGATAAGAAATGATCTAGCTCCATGTCTTTTGTCGCTTCGTGTAACATCCAACAACCAACGGCTTTTGGATTAAACACTTTCATATACTTATCGTAATCAATCTCTGGAATAGATACATCATCTAATACCATGGCAGCATGTTGAATTCCTTTAATCGGAGGCATTGTATCAGCCACTTCTTTAAAGATTCTGTCAACGTCTGCTTGGTCGTTTACACTTCCTTTAGCAATCATTACGTTCACGCCATCATCTTCCATGCTTTTCACTATAGCTCTTTCAAAGTCAGTTTTAACACCACTTCTACTCATAAGAACTAAGTTTCTAGCACCTTTAGTCGTCATCCATTGAGCAACTGATAATCCAAACCCTGAAGCACCGCCTGTTAATAGGTAAGTTCCGTCAGCTTTAAATTTAATCTCAGTAGCTGGAGCGATTTCAACTTCGCCCTCCATTGCAACAATTACTTTACCAATGTGTCTTGCACCACCCATGAACTGGAATGCATCCGCTAGTTTACCTATAGGGAATACAGTCACTGGATGTGGCTTAAATTTATTTTCAACGAAATAGTCAATAGACTCTTGGAATAATTTACCTCCAAAGGCTTTCTTTTGCTCAAACAATCTATCAACATCCACACCGAAGTATGTTAAGTTGTTACCAAATGGTTGAAGCCCTAGTTTAGAGTTTCTATAGATATCCGTTTTACCAATTTCAATGAATCTACCATATGCAGATAAACATCTAACTGATTTAAATATCGCTTCACCCGAAAGTGAATTTAAAACTACATCAACACCTTTACCATTCGTTTTCTCCATGATTTCATCAGCAAAATCTAATGTTCTGGAGTTCATGATATTTTCAGGTTTAACACCTAAACTGATAATGTAATCTCTTTTTACTTGTGTACTTACTGTTGCGTAAATCTCAGCTCCTACTGCATTTGCAATATTAATAGCTGCGATTCCTACACCACCTGCTGCTGCGTGAATCAAAACAGTTTCACCTGCTTCTAATCTACAGTGATGGATTAAAGAAAAGTAAGCTGTTGTGTATACCACAGGTAAACTTGCCGCTTCATTCCAGTTAATGTTAGCTGGTTTCTTCACACAGTGTACTCCGTAAGCATAAGCATATCCACCCAAACAAGAAGGGGCAGTTGCCATTACTTCGTCACCAACTTTTACGTTAGTCACATCAGATCCTACTTTAGTAATTATACCAGCACATTCTAAACCGAATGTTTTACCGAATAATCCTCCATTTACAGCATCATCAGATAAAAGACCCATTGCAATCATGATATCTCTAAAGTTTAGAGCAGATGATTTAATTTGAATCTCAACTTGATCAGCTTCAGGTGTTCTTCTTTCGCTTTCTCTTAATACAACATTATCAAGTACTCCGTACTCTTCAATTGTACCAGTATATGCAGAACCTTCAGCAGGAACAGTTTTCATAGCTTGTTTCGCTATGTTATCCATTGATAATCTTTCCAGCTTATTGATGTATCTTCTTCTTCCTCTAAATGCAATCTCGTCCGTTTTATCACCAGCGAACATCTCATCTACTAATACTTCGATTTCAACATCTTGAACTGGTGAGCTCAAATCAACAACTGTAGTTGGGTAATTCGGGAACTCATTCACAATAACTCTTGCAACACCTCTTAGTCCTTCTTGACCAAGACTTAAAAATTCAGGTGATCCAGCAACAGTTTGTGATCCACTTAAAACAACCCAAATACTAGGATTTACTTTGAAAGAAGTAGTGTTCAGTTTCCGCATGATGTTCATCAACATGATACTTCCTAAACCTTCAGCTTGTTCGATAGTTTCAGCAGTAAGATCTTCATTACTTACTAAATCAATTCCCCATGCAAATACAATTCCTTCAAGTTTACCTCTTGAATTAACGTGTTCAATTACTTTATCACAATCTTCTTGTGACATAGCTCCAACTTCAAATTCAGTATCAGAAATCTGTTTGAATTCTGAACCTATTTTTACGTTGATGCTTGTTTTATTTAAATCTCCTAATTGAGCAGATAACTTATCTGTTACTCCTTTATGATCTCCGAAAACAAGATAATCTGCAACAGCAGTCTTCGTTTCGTTAACTACAATCTTATCAGTAAAGTCAATTTTCTCAGCTCTCGCCATGATCACTGATTGACATGAAATTGAGTTATCAGGAATATCACTAAAGTAAGCCGTGTTGTTGTATCCATTATCTGTCAGTACTTTTTCCCAAACTTCTGGGGCCATAGTAGCATGTTCAGTTCTGAAATCTTCATATAACCACCATCCTTCAGTCATACCGAAGATGAAATCAAGATATACAGGTGAGTTAGTTACCTCTAACATCATTAGTACTCCTTCAGAAGCTAACAATTTTCTAACATTCCCTAGAG
>JBLFXO010000007.1:0-29064 GCA_047609865.1 Arenicella sp. | reverse complement strand
AGATGGCAATGAACCAAATTATAACAATTACTACTACTCCTAACACAACCCACAAACCAATCATAATGCTTCTTTTTTCTAATTAATTTTAAATATAACGGAAAAAAGCATACCCAACACTCAAAGGGCCTTATTTCTTGAGTTCTAGGACGAATCAGAGAGGTTATTATTGTATAACTAGCTTTTTGGAGAAGTAATTACACTGAATCATGTAAACACCTGCAGAAATTGAAGGAGACAGATTAAGAATAGCTTGATGACTGTTCTTAATTTCAAAAGTATTAACATACACTTTTTTACCGTCAACTGAACAAATTGAGATTTCGGCATCAGCATTTAAACCTTTAGGAAAATTTACGACAACTTGATTACCAGCCAATACAGGATTCGGGTATAACAAAATTTCACCTGAGTCAAAATGATTGATTCTTACTGCTGGAGAATAAGAATAAGAAAGGTCGTAATCAGTTTGCTTAAGCCTATAATACGATTTACCAAGAAGAGGATCAACGTCCACATCATCATAATCTACAGGGATAGAACTGTTTCCAACTGCGTCTTTTTGTAATACGTTCTCCCATACAACGCCATCAAAACTACGCTCAACATTAAAATAATCATTATCCACCTCTGAGGCCGTTTTCCAATCCAAATAGACTTTACGATCTACACCCAGGGTGGCCGTGAAATAAACTAGTTCAATGGGCAAGGTTGGACATCCACCATCACAGAATGATGATGGCCCAGACACATCTCCATCACCGGCCTGCCAATATACTGTATTACAAATCTCTATATTATTTGAGTTTCCGCCTCCACCTCCGCCCTCTAGGCTTCCTCCAACAAAAATAAACACATCAGAATCACAAGGAAGCTTCAGTTTTTTTCCGCTCTGAAACTTTAAGGTACCACTAACCATAATTAATATAGAGTCGGCACATCCTTCTAGATCAATCGTAGAAGTGATTTCAACTTGAATTCCAGCCGGAATTACAATTGTATCGAAACAACCAGGAACACCATTATCCCATATACCTCCTTCAACCCAATCGCCATTAGCCGTAGCCGTGGTAATAGAGCCAAATGTAGAAGATGTAATAAATAAAACAAGGGCAAAAACAGCCATTTTAAGCCAATTCATGTTCTCTTATAGTTTTAGGATTCCATCAATCAGACGCAACGAAAGCTTAATAGTTGGAAACTATATACCAACAAAGACAAATTAACGTTAATTCTCTCTTTTCTTTTTAGAATAACGGAACCACATAAACCCACTTATCAAGATAAAAAAAAACCCGCCTCCTCCAATGTAGAAAACCTTAGTCCAATAAGCCTGGTCGGCTAAATGTTTGAGGTGATCTCGATAGGCCTGACTGGGGTAAGAGGGGTTTGGGGTTTCAATACTCCAAGCAGAAATGCTGCCAGAAGATGAATCAGGATGAACAAGGGCTAATGTGAAAGCAGTGTCAATATCTGGATATTCTCTAAAAGTAAGGGAGTCCACCATCAATCCGTTTTGATCATAAAGCTTAAGTAACTCTCCTTGTGAAGACAATCCAAACTTAAAATTACCAATCGCTATTACACTATCAGCTGAAAAAGTGCTACGAAAGGCCGAAAGCTTTTCGGTAATTACAAGGAATTCTTTTGGCTTAATCATGACGCCCTCAGGAAACTTCCATGCTTTGTGGAATGTCTTATCTGAAAATGACCAATTGCTCAAATCAATGTTTGACCCTGAATTATTAAACAACTCCAACCAATCCCCAGTTGAATCACCTTTAGTTTGAAAAAAGGAGATTTCATTAAAGATTAAACTATCTGCAAATACACTCTTCTTTTTAGGTTCAAATAAAGGAACCAGTTTAATGTCATCTACTAACATTACAGTTCGTTTAACTCCCGCATCTTTGTCGTCTTCCCAACCAATGAAATTGTAGTCATGTGTTGGACTAACCTCAATAGTAACAGGAACACCTTTGAAATAAATCCCTGAATAATCTCTTTCAATATCTAAAGAAGAAAAGTGAATGTCACAATACTCCTCACCGGGATGAATAATGCTCACATTCAGCGTGTCCTTTAAATCAAATTTTTTCATGATATGCTGTCTGATATAAAATGGTCTCACTGAGATAAACTTCTTTAAAACTCCCATATGATGCTTCCAATTATCATACGAAGAGCCCCAGCGTTTTTGATGGAATCTCATTTCGTCATCAATATTAGCCTCCATCTTATCTAACAATCTCTTCGCTGTATCTTGATGATAAACTGTGTTTAACTGGTCAGCGAAAGTGTTGATATACTGATATTCTACTTCTTTGTTTTTCAGTACGCTCCTTATAATAAACGTAGACCAAGAAGGATCTGGCCAAGCCTCATAATTTGCACTTGTAAACTTAGCTAATGTGTTTCTTTTGTATCCTTTAGGTTTGTTGTTTCCCATTCCAAGGTCTAAATCGTAGAGCACCCATCTCCATTGAGCCGAATCATTTCTTTCCCTCCAATAACGAATGTTTCCACCAGCATCTCTATTGTCAGAATACACTTCAGCAATGTTATATCGGATGTAGTCATCTACATCCATAAAGGACCTCAGGTGGTCTATATTCTCATCTTCAGTTAAATCTGCTGATCTCAAGTAAGCAAGAAGTTTCTTGTAATTAGTGCTATAACCATGTCTCTTAACCCCGTTATGCCTCAGAATATCGACATTTTCTTTATCCACACCATAATTTGATTTCAGGTAATGTTCAGAAATTTTTTCTCTTATGTTTTGGATCCCCCAGTACTTGCCATTAAGAAAAACAACCGCCGGTCGATACGCTTGTATGGCCACCCCACTAGGCTTTGCTAGCTGAGTCATAAAAGCATCCCTCAAATGAGTTCTTAAAAAATCTCCCCCTGAATTTCTAATGATAAAAGACTTGTATTTGTCCTCTTTAAGCTCAGGAAATAACTGATAGTTAATTCGTTTTTCACCATATCTACTTCGGGCGAAAATTGCTAAAGACTTCTGCGGGAGCATTCTACTAAACCCTCCAAACAAGTTGATTCCAACACTCTGATTAAAGCATAAGTCTCCTTCTTCATCATACATTTCTATGTTCGCATGTTTCTCCCAATCTTTCCAGAAATTTGCTCCCGTGTAAGGTTCTATGGTGTCAGCACAACAACCCTTCACATAGATGCCCGATTCAAAATCCCAAAGATTCTCTGGCCTAGTTGCAATGGATATCACTGCCAAATCATATTCGCGATCACAAACATAGCTCTGCGTTTGAACTTTAGATCTCTTACCATTCTTATAAGCAACCACCCTAAAAACTTTAACATCAGAAACAGTGACTGGCCCTCTATATCGTATAGAACCTGATCCCGGTGTTGAACCATCAATAGTATAATAAATGCTCGCCCCGTCTCCAGCATCCATCTCTACAACAGTCTCCTTTTCATAGACACCACCTATTGGCGCGAACGAAATTTCAAGTTCATCTTGCCCAAAAACTTGGGAAGCAATTAATAAAATGGATATGAAAAATAAATGTTTCATGGGCATCTCGCATTCAAATTTAACCCAATATTTCAGAGTCAAATCAACTTTATACTAGTATTTATTAGGCGTAAGCTGTTAGCCATTATTCGAATTGACACGATTATTTTGTCTAGTTTCGATTACCAACTAAAATTAAACTCATGGAAATATTTGGAATTTCTGCTACTGAATTGATCGGATATTTGGCATCTCTTGCACTTCTTGCATCATTCTTAATGAAGAAAATAAGGCTATTAAGAATAATAAACAGCTTGGGCTGTGGCCTCTTTGTTATCTACGGGGTTTTGTTGGATTATTCTTGGCCGATCATTATCACCAACATCTCGATAATAGGAATCAATTTTTACTACTTATTCATTGCTAAAAAAACAAGCGAATAATAAAAGAGCCTTTAATTCCTAACTATTCGGGCGCATATTCGTAGTAAAAACAAAGCTTTAACTATGAAACAGTTGCTATCCCTTTCAATTTTACTTCTTACTTTCTTCTCTTTTGGACAAGAAAAAGACACGTCAAGTCAAGAGTTAACCTTATTGTTTATTGGAGACATTATGGGCCATGGGCCTCAAATTACTTCAGCGTATGACTCTGAAAAGAAGGCTTATGATTACGATAGATGCTTTAAATATATCACTGAAGAAATTTCAGCTCCAGACTATTCTATAGGAAACTTAGAGGTGACCTTGGCAGGACCGCCTTTTAAAGGATATCCTCAATTTAGTTCGCCAGACAACTTGGCTCTGGCATGTCAAAATGCCGGAATGGACGTTTTAGTAACCTCAAATAACCACAGTTGCGATAGAGGAGGAAAAGGAATAATAAGAACAATTGAAATGTTAGATTCTTTCAATATCATGCACACCGGAACTTTCTTAGACACCGCTGATAGAAACAAGAGGTATCCACTTATCATTGAGAATGACTGCATGCGAATCGCCATTCTAAATTACACTTACGGAACTAACGGCTTGCCTTATCCAGAGCCTACGGTTGTTAATATGATTGACAAGGAATTAATGAAGAAAGATCTTGAAATAGCCAAGTCTAAAAACGTAGATAAGATTATTGTTGTGACACATTGGGGCTCTGAATACAAACTTCAGCCGGTTCAATATCAAATAGACCATGGACAATTCTTGTTTGACAATGGGGCCGACATTATCATTGGAGGACATCCTCATGTTTTAGAAAAAATGATTTGGGAAAAAACCACGAATGAAAAAGGGGAAGAGCTAATTGTTTATTCTCTTGGAAACTTTGTATCCAACCAAAGAAAGAGATACACTGATGGTGGCGCAATGTTTAAAATGACGCTTTCTAAAGACGGGGACAAAACATCTATCAAAGACGCTGGTTATATGCTTACTTGGGTGCACACGCCTATAGAGGATGGCAAAAAAAGATATTACATTTTGCCCGCTGCGAAATATGAAAACAACCCAGACTTCTTTAAGTCAACAGATGATTACAATAAAATGAAATCATTTATTAAAGATTCAAGAGTGCTTTTCAATGCAGAAAATAAAAATGTTCCTGAATACATTTATGAAGATGATAAATGGAAATTGAATGAATAAAAAAAGCGGAACAAAATTAATTGACACCGCTTCTTTGTATTCTATGCTCGTTACGCTTATTCTAATCTAAGCGCTTTCATTTCTTTATATGTTTGCCCGTCTTCGCCTTCGGCAATGATGACAACAATGTATCCGCCTCTTACAATTTCACCTGAACGATTTTCACCATTCCAGTTAAAATCAGAATCTATAGAAGTAAATACTTCATTACCTCTTTCGTCTTTAATAGACACATAAAAGTTTGCAATGTCTTCACTCTTCACAAAGAAGTTGTCATTTCTTCCGTCATTATTAGGAGTAAACACATTTGGAATAGTTCCCATCATTGATGTTCCTTCTATAGTAACTTTTCGCTCTACAACTTGAGATTGATTGTCGCTAAACACTTCCATTTTTATTGTATACGTCCCTGGACGCTCATAAGTGTGACTCACGTCATCTCCTAACCCTATCTCACCATCTCCAAATTTCCATTCTACTGTAGAGTGGTTTTTTGCATTTGATATAAACGAAACGGTATTGTTCTCTTCTGTCTCTATCTTAAGGTTACACTTAATTTCTTTTGAAGCATTCAAGTCTGGATCTCCAACAACAAAGGTCTCAACGTTATCCTCAGGTTTCAAATCATTATTGACATCAACAATGTTTTTATCATCTGCAGAATAATCTACCTTACCATTGTTATTACTATTAATAATGAAGCTACTAGAAAAGTTTCCTCGATTGATTACCGTTTCAAGAAAATCATCATCAATATCATTCGCAGTATACTGAGTTAAATTCAAATCTTCTTGAATTTCAGCTTCATGTTCTTTAATTACAGGGTCATTCGTATCCGTCACCAAGATGTTTTCACCAAGCGGCTGAACATCTTCGTTTATTGAAACAATTTCTTCTGAACCAACATCTGTTTGCTCTGTTAAAACGTTTTCTTTTTGAGTATCATCTCCCGAAAAGTACCACACACCTGTAGCGGCAGCACCAACTAATCCAATAACAGCCGCAACCTTACCTATGGTAGATATTCCACCTGTAGTAGCTGCGCCTGTTGAGGCAGCTGTTTGTCCTAAACCTTGTTGAATGTTTGTCCATGCTGAAGGATCTACATTACCTTCAAAGCTTTCTAAACCTTGTTTGAACAATTCGTCTATGTTAATATTATCTTTCACTTTCTTCTACAATATTTCTATCTATCAAAATCTTTCTCAGCATCTTTTTTGCGCGAGAATATTGAGATTTTGAAGTGCTCTCAGTTACTCCTAATCTATCTGCTATTTCTTTATGTGAATACCCTTCTATTGCAAAGAGGTTAAACACAACCCTATAACCTTCAGGTATTGATTGAATAATTTTCATGAGATCCTGAGCGTTTATACTTTCTATGGTATAATCTTCAGAATCCAATAAATATCCAACCGAATCTACGTCAACATTTGATTGGTGTTTTTTAGCCTTTCTATAAGCATCCAAAGCCGTGTTAACCATGATTCTCCGCACCCAACCCTCCAAAGATCCTTTACTTTGAAAATCTGGAAGTTTATTGAATATTTTTACAAAAGCGTCTTGTAAAACATCCTGTGCTTCTTCATAATTATTGGTATAACGGAGGCAGACCCCCATCATCTTCCTAGCAAACATGTCATAGAACTTTTTCTGAGCAACACTACTTCCGGAAACACATTCCTTCACTAGGTCTTCATCCGTCATAATTTTGCTCTTCATATATATAGACTAAAGTAAAGAATTAAAAGTTGCACCACCCTGCAAATAAATTTAATTTATATTAACTTTGGTAACCTCTCAAAAAGGAAAAACAAACCCTAATACGCTAAATGCACTTACGCTTAATACTATTGCTTTTTACTTTGCTCGCGCTTCAAAACGTTCAAGCAAAACAAAAAAAGATTAAAACAGGCGTGTGGTATGGGGCCTTCGAGCTTTCAGAAAATGACAACCTCCCATTCTTATTCGAGATTGAAAAAGTCAACAAGAAACCTGTCCTTTATATTATAAACGGAAATGAACGCATTTTATTGAATGACATCAAAGTAAGTGGAGATTCTCTCTTCATACAGTTCCCTGCATTCGCTTCTGAGTTTAGAGTTGAAGTAAAGAATAAGAAAACTATTAGTGGTCGTTGGTATAATCACGCTAAAAAAGGAAATTACTATTTACCATTTAAGGGTGAGTATGGAAAAAAGGAAAGATACCCTAAGTCCATAGCCAATTTTGAAGCTAGTGGAAAATGGGAAGTAACTTTTGATTATAAGACGGAGCCCGGAAAGGCAATAGGTATATTTAGTTCTGCCGTTTCCTCAATGAAGGCTTCTGGTTATGACTCTAATAAAATCACGGGAACATTTTTAACAGAAACAGGCGACTACAGATTTTTAGAAGGTGCCGCTATTAATGATAGTTTATACTTGTCCACCTTTGATGGTTCGCACGCCTTCTTATTCTCAGCTAGATTTTTAAATGATACCCTTTGGGGAGAATTTAGATCTGGTTCACATTATAAAACAGAATGGTTTGCAATAAAAAATGAGAATGCTAAAATCGGTAATCCAGACTCTTTAACTTATTTAGTGAATGAAGAACCTGTGCAGTTCTCACTTCCTGATATTAATGGTGGAAATTATGTTTACCCTAATACCGAAACAGAGGGCAAGGTTACTCTAATTCAAATCATGGGTACTTGGTGTCCTAATTGTTTAGACGAAAGCAACTACCTAAAAACACTTAAAACCCAACACGGTGACATGCTTGAAATAATTGCCGTGACATTTGAAACTCAAAAATCATTAGAAGATCGAATAGAAAAAGTTAAGACCTATAAAGCCAATTTAGGTTTGGATTATGAATTTGTTGTTGGCGGAACAGCCTGCAAGTCTTGCGCAACAGAAATGTTCCCAATGTTAAATGAAATTATTTCTTTCCCAACAGTAATCTTTATTGACAAAAATGGCGTGATCAGAAAAATTCACACAGGATTTAATGGTCCTGGAACAGGAGAGTACTACTCCAACTTCGTTCAAAACACAGACTCTTTTGTAAAACAGCTAGTCAACGAATAGCTAGAAAGAAATCTTGTTTACCCTTCTTTCGTGACGACCGCCTTCAAATTCTGTGTCGATAAACGCGTCCACCATTTTAATTCCTAAATCTTCTTCAATAAAACGAGCAGGCAAAGCCAAAACATTTGCGTTATTATGTTGTCTCGCCAATTCAGCCAATTCCACAGTCCAGCATAAAGCAGATCTAATTCCCTTGTGTTTGTTGACCGTCATGTTTATACCATTTCCACTTCCACAAATCACGATTCCTAGCATGTCTTCAGAGCCTTCAACTTTCTCTGCCACAGGATGACCAAAGTCAGGGTAATCAATGCTCTCTGTTGAGTGACAGCCTACATCCTCCATTTCAAAACCACGTGCTTCTAAATGTTTAATTACTTTTAGTTTTAGGTCATATCCTGCGTGATCACAACCGATTGGAATTATCTTGTTCATAATTGAAGTTTAAACAAAAGTATCATTATCAAAACTCTCTTCCTAAGGGTATGTTCATAATTATTAACATCTTTTTCAAGAATTTCTTAACTTTAGTTAGAGTGCGAGATGTGAACCATTGAGATATGAACACTAAATTGAAAAAGGTGTTAACAACATGTGTGATAAATTTTATTACTTCCTTTCATTTAATTTTGAATTACGAAATATTATTTCAGGTATAAAGATAATTGGATAACCGTTGTTTATAAACCACTTTTTTAACAACGACTTAAGAACACAAAAAAGAAGGTTTTAAATAAAAAACAATTAACAAAGCATACAAACAACTCAACTGTTAATAAGATTGTAACTTTACTGAGCCAAAGGATTTTAGAAAATATAAGTTGTTAGTAGAATAGTGATAACATCTTAAAAACCAAAAAAAACCATTTTTGATCAACACTTATCAACATATTAACAGCCCTAATAATAATAGTAAATCCTCCTCCTATTTGAAAAAAATTTATTGTTTATTAATTATAAGCTTAATGTGTTCTGTAAAAATTTGGGCGCAAGATGAGATAAAACCGAATGGGCACAATGTCTTTTATTTCGCAGATGGATCAAAGGCTTCCGAGGGTAAATTTAAGAACGGTCTTCCTGAAGGGCTTTGGAAAGCTTATTATCAAACCGGCGTTTTGAAATCAGAAGGATACAAACTTTCTGGACTGTCAGATAGTCTTTGGACTTTTTATAATGAACAAGAAGAAATCACACACACTTTCGTTTATGCCAATGATATGAAAAATGGTTGTGCAACGCTATTCGATTCTATAGGCAATGTTTCGCAAGAAATATATTACGTTGATGATAAGCGACAAGGAGAATCTGTCTGGTTCTTTGAAGATGGAGCCATAAAAAAGACTTTGAATTTTGATAATGATAAAGAGAGCGGGATTGGACTGGAGTACAACAAAGATGGAATTGTCATAGTTGAAGAAGAATATAATAATGGATACCTAAGGAATACGAAGAAATTCAATCAGTTAGATGAAGAAGGAAATAAAACGGGAGTTTGGAGAGAGTACTTTGGTAATGGAGAGATAAAAAGCGAAACGTCATACAAAGGTGGCTTGAAAGATGGCTTGATGAAAGAGTTTGATAAGGATGGTAAGCTGCTAACCATAAATGAAATGGAGAATGGGCAAGTTGCCTCCGATCCTGGTGGAGTTGTGATTATTGATTTATACAAAGAATATCACTCAAACGGAACAGTGAAGCTTGTAGGAGGAAGAAATAAAGGAAAGAAGTCTGGGATTTTCAGAACTTATGACGAAGAAGGAAACTTATTAAGAGCTTATGTTTACAAAATGGACACACTGTTATCTGAAGGAATGTTGAAGCCAGGTGGTATTTTTGAAGATGAGTGGATCACTTATTATCGAGATGGAACCAAGAAGTCAAACGGAACTTTTAATGAAGGTAAAAGAGATGGAAAATGGGTGTATTATTACAAGGGTGGCCAAAAAGAACAAGAAGGAAAATTTAGAGAAGATGTATTGAGTGGACAGTGGGTTTGGTATTATCAAAACGGTCAAATTAAAAAATCAGAATTCTTTAATAGAAAAGGGTTATTAGAAGGTGAACAGGTAGAATATGATTCACTCGGCAATGAACTTTCAAAAGGAGAATATTATAATGGAAAAAAAGAAGGAGCTTGGTTTTATCAAGTTGGGGATTATAAAGAAGTAGGTTCATTTTTAGGTGGATCTGAAGATGGACAATGGAATTACTTTTACAGTAACGGAAGAGTTGGGTTTACCGGTATGTATAGTGATGGTGAACCAAAAGGAAAACACTATTATTATCACCAAAACGGCATAAAAAAACTTGTCGGCAAGTATGCTGGTGGTGTGAAACATGGCGTTTGGAGAGCCTATAGTGAAAGAGGAGAAATTGAAGAGACAATTCAATATAAGACAGGCGTAACTTTTAAGATAAATGGATTCAAAATAAATGAATTTGAAGAGGAATGACCCAAAAAGAAAACTTGATTAAAGGGAAGAATAAGTCCTTAAATATCATCAGCTTTTACAGTGTGATGACGGCAGTACTTTTGCCTTTGTTTGGGATATATTTAATATTAGATCCATTCTTTGATTTACCTGTAAATTATTATCACAAGTTGATCATAATTTACTGCTCCATTATGCTTGCGGTACTTATAATTGGTGCCAAACTTGAATATTTCAGAAAATATTTTCACATTGCTCATACTATTTTTGTTAGCGGAATAATGCTTATAAATTTGTTTTGGTTTTATGATGCTCAAGATTTAATTGGAACTGCAAGTTTGATTGTTTCTGCGAACCTAATAGGGGTCGTATTAATCCATCCCAAAACAACTGCATGGTTTTATGGAATTTCAATTTCATTGTTTATTGGTTTAGCAATCTATTTTGATAATTATAACCTTGAGGTGAGCTTCATGTTTCTAATTATTGGTCTCGTGATTACTATGTTCAATTATTGGAGAAACACTCTTAAAACTGATCTAAAGAATGCTAGGGAGACTTATCAGGGAATGTTTGACTCTCCAAACCAACACATTTATGTTTTATCTGAAAATTTGAACTTTCTTGATTTGAATATTGGTGCAGAAAAGTATTTTACAGAACATGGAGAAGAAGAGATAAAAGGAAAAAAATTCACTGAGGTTTTTTACATGCAATCCAATCAATGCCGTGAGAATATGAATGAAGGGATTACGGAGTGCAGAAAGTCAGGTTATTCAAAGTTTTATGCCAACTGCGGAATTAAGCACTCCTCTGAAGTTTTACCAATGGAATATACCATAACCTTAGGTGAATACTTTGGGGAAAAAGTCTACTTGTTTAATGCTAGAATAATAAAAGAGCAGAAAGATTACGAGCAGGCACTAATTAAAAATAAAGACAATATTACAAAGGTCTTAGAGAATATTAGTTCATTTGTTTTCAACATAACTTTCGACAAAAAAGAACGCTTTCGACATAAAGTTAACTTCGTTTCATCTAGGGTCGAAAATGTTTATGGTTATTCTGAAGATGAATATATCTCATTAGTAAAATCAGGGCGAATTTATAAGGATATCCACAAAGACGACATAAAAAAAGTAAATGAAAACTTTGAGGAACTCATTAATATTTTTGGTAAACACACTTCGGTTTTCAGAATGAAGGTGTTTGGAAAATGGAGGTGGATAGAAGAAAAAATATCGGTGGAGCAAACAGATAATCATGACTTTATATCTCTTTTCGGAATAGTAAAAGATATCACCAATGCTGTTAAGAAAGAAGAGAAACTAAGAGACTCAGAAAAAAAATATAAAGGGTTGTTTGAGTCCAACCTGGCAGGAGTTTATAAAACACATATAGATGGAAAAATATTAGAGTGTAATCCATCATTTGCTCAAATACTTGGTTATGATTCTCCTACAGAAATCTTACATAAAAATATAAAAGATGTTTATTATGATGGGTCTGAGAGAATAGGCTATTTGAATAATCTCAAGAAAAACAAAGCCCTTAGTAATCACCTTTCAATTATAAAAAGAAAGGACGGAAGGAGATTAATCTTAAGTAATAATGTTTCTCTTATTAAAGATGATGCTGATGAATTAAACTGGATAGTGGGAACGGTTATTGATGTAACAGACCTGCATGAAACAGGGCTAGCATTAACTCATAGCGAAGAAAAGTACAGACTGTTGTTTGAAGAATCTAATAATGCGATTTTACTTTTTGTATTAGACGAAAAAGAGAGTTTTGTGATTGATGTGAATGAACAAGGAAAAGAAATGTTTGGTCTCACCGAGTCTAATTTTATTGGTAAACAACTGCATGAATTATCGGCAAATCAATATGCAAATATTGATCAAGCTAATGAAACATTTGGGCTCCTAAAGGACAAAGAGAGAATAGAATCGGAATGGGAGTTTTCAAGAACGAACGGAGAAAAATTTTATGCTGAAGTTTCAATAACCTCAGTAATGTTAGAAGAAGAAAGAGTTGCCCAGCTTGTCATTAAAGATATATCTGAACGGAAACAATATGAAGCCGAAATTTTGGCGAGCCGCTTAAGTTTTAAAAACATTGTTGAAAGGTCACCCTTGAGTATAATGATTTTTATTGATGATAGCCTTACTTATTTAAATCCGAAAGGACAAGAGCTTTACAAGGAGGTTTTAAAAAGTAAAAGCAAGAAGATGTTTTCCATTTTTCCAGAGTCGTTCCACTTTTTACTAAAAGACTTGATTAAAGAGTCAGAGAACAATATTCCTTCTTATACAGAAATTAGTCTTGGAGAAGAGCAGAAAAGGTTTAGTATTAGTGCAGTTAAATCTATTTATAACAAAGAAAAAGCCAATGTGTTTTTACTTCAAGACATTTCTTTGCAAAACGAATATAATACTCAGAAATTAAGAGCGGAATTAGCAGAAGAAACGGCAATTCAGCTTCAAGAAGAAGTAGAAAGACACAAGGTGACCCAGCGTTCATTGTCAGAGTCTTCTTCAAGGCTGCAAGCCCTTCTTGACAGTGCGGCCAACCTCTTTTTCTTAACGATTGATAAGAACTATAATCTCGTTGGTTTTAACAAAAATGTTAAAGAATTCATAAAGCTAAAGCTTGGCAAAGAATTGATAAGAGGAGAAAAGTTTTTAAGTTTTTTTCCGGTTGAAAAATATGCAGAGAAAGTATTCTATTCTCGTTTTGACCGCGTCTTAAATGGCGAGAACTTTGAAATGATTTCACATTTTGAAATTGAAAGTGGAACGGCCTGGATGGAGGCTTTCATGAATCCAATAAAAATTGAAGGACAAGAGGTAACAGAAATTTCTTTTATTGCGCATGACATCACTGAAAGGATTGAAAACAGAGAAAGAATAACAAAGTCAGAGGAAAACAATAAGGCCATATTGTTGGCCTTGCCAGATATTTTATTCAAGGTAAATAAAGCAGGTAAATTCACTGATTTCAGATCTTCTTCTGAGTCTAATAAAAACGCATTTTCTAATTTTATTCAAACAGATAAAGTGAAGGGATCTTTTGTCCATGAGGTTTTTAAAGATAAAGAGGTTGCTGATTCGGTTCTTGAAAATGTAAATAAAGCGCTGAAAACGGATGACTTGTTAACGCACAATTTTAGTTTGACTTTGAAGCATGATGATGTGTTAACCACGGCTCATTATGAAAATAGATACTCTAAGCTGAACGAGAACGAAGTTGTGATTATTTCGAGAAATGTTACAGAAACGATTGAGTATGAAAGTCAACTAATTGAAACGGTTAAAGAAAAAGAAGTTCTGTTAAAAGAGGTTCATCATAGGGTTAAAAACAACCTACAAGTAATAAATAGTATACTTAATTTACAATCTTCTTATGTCACGGATGACGCTACCCTGCAAATCATAGTTGAGAGTCAGAACAGGATAAGATCCATGTCTTATATTCATGAAAGTCTTTATCAGAATAAAGATTTTTCACACATTAACTTTGACAATTATTTAACCAACCTGGTGCAAAACTTGGTTCATTCTTACGAGCTGCACAGTAATAAAACCACCTTAAACATGGATGTTCAGTCCATTAACTTGGCACTTGATCAAGCTATTCCGTGTGGTTTAATCTTAAATGAACTAATTACGAATGCGCTTAAATATGCCTACCCAGTTCAAGAGGGTGGAGAGATTGCTATTTCGGTAAAAGAAAAAGACAATAAGGTCATAATGTGCATCAGGGATTACGGTATAGGACTGCCTAAAGGCTTCAATATTAATAATTCCGAGACCCTTGGCTTGAGTTTGGTAGAAACCTTAATAGATCAAATTGATGGTGAGTTAACCCTGAAAACAGAAAGCGGAACAGAATTTTTAATTATCTTTGAAAAGCAAGAATTTTAGTTATGGCCAAAACCAACGTATTAGTTGTTGAAGACGAGAGTATCGTTTCAAAGGACATCCAACACAGTTTAAAAAAGTTAGGCTATAATGTTGTTGGTGCAGCTTCAACCGGCGAGCGCGCTTTTGAATTGGCTTCTTCAGAGAAGCCAGACATCATTTTGATGGACATTATGCTCAAAGGAGATATCAATGGAATTGAAGTAGCTTCAAGAGTTAAGGAAGAGCTTCAAATACCTGTTATTTACCTCACTGCTTACGCGGATGAATCTACTTTAGAAAAAGCTAAAGTCACTGAGCCTTACGGATACATAATCAAACCTTTCAAAGAAGTTGACTTACATACTTCAATTGAAATGGCTTTGTATAAGTTCTCTAAAGAGAAAGAAGTACTTAAGGCAAGAGATCTATTTTATTCAATTATTGAGAACAAAGACTCAAAGGATTTCATTTTTGTAAAATCTAAAAGCAGATTAGTTAAAATCAAAACGATAGACATCTATTTCGTTGAAGCTTTGAAAGACTATGTTGTGATTAACACTTTAGACAGCAGATACACGATTCATTCAACAATGAAAGATATCGTTGCTAAGCTTGAGCAAGACAACTTCATTAGGGTTCACAGATCATTTATTGTGAGACTTGATAAAATTGCATCAATTGAATATCCAAACCTGCACTTAGAGAAGGATAAAAAGATCATTCCAATTGGTGGATCATTTAAAGATGACTTGATTAAGAAGTTGAATTTAATCTAGTTTGTATTCCTTTTTTAGATCATAAACATCTCTGAATAACTCGTTTACTTCTTCTATTACTGTACCGTTATAAAAGCCTCGTATTCTTCCGTCTGGATCAATTAGCGCAAAGTTTTCAGTGTGTAAAAAATCTGATTCTCCACCATGTTCAAAATTAGGGTCAGCTTCATCCGGAACAATTAAATATGATTTTCTAGCCATTAAATAAAGCTCTTTTTTAGAACCGGTTAAGAACCACCACTTTTCAGGATTTGCATCAAAACGTTGAGCGTATTTATTCATCTTTGCTACTGTATCAACTGAAGGGTTAACAGTGTGGCTAAGTATGAGGAAGTTTGTGTCGTCTGAGAACTCTGATTGAACTCTTTGAAGTTGAGTTGTCATTTTAGGACAAATACCTCCACATGTAGTAAAGAAGAAATCAGTTACGAATATTTTACCATCCACATCTGATTTGGTTATTGTATCACCTAATTGATTTTGAAAAGCGAAATCAGCAATGCTATGATCTTTATTTACATCTTGAATAGATGGATCAACTAAAGTTGGATTAACATCAGCAGGGTTATAAACTTTAAGGACATTCTCATCACTTCTATTGCTTCCTGCCTCAGGATCATCTGAATAATGATACATGTTAATTAGCCCTGCAATAGTAACCCCTACTAATACAATAAAACCAAAAATAATAAGTCTATTTCGCATAAAACCTTTTTGCGAAGTTCGGGATTAATTCACAATTAGCTTCCCTATTTCAACTTGTTTCAACGAACATTCAATATCATGGATCAAATCAGCAATGTTTTCTACACCAATAGAGAGTCTTACAAGAGAAGGTGAAATTCCAAGTTTGGTTTTTTCCTCATCAGATACACCTGCATGTGTCATTGTAGCTGGATGTTGAATCAAAGACTCAGTACTTCCTAAACTAACAGCAAGCTTAATGAGTTTCAGACCATCAATAAACTTGAAGGCTTCTTTCTCTCCTCCAATTACTTCAAAAGAGAGCATGGCACCGGCGGCCTCACATTGCTTAGTAAATAAGGCATGTTTTTCTCCTTCTAAAAAACCAAGGTAATTGACTTTTCCGATTTTTGAATTTAACTTCAAGAACTGAGCGACATCTGCCGCATTTTGAGCTTGTTTGTCCATTCGAACCTTTAAAGTTTCTAAACTTCTCATCAACAACCAACCAGTCCAAGGGCCAGCCATATTTCCCATAAAAGTTCGCATGGTCTTCATTCTACCAATCAACTCATTGGTTCCAAGACAGGCTCCGGCAATGACATCTGAATGACCACCAATATACTTCGTTGCAGAGTACAGCACTAAGTCAGCCCCATGCTGCAGTGGATGCTGCCATAAAGGACCCATATAGGTGTTGTCTACGGCAACTAGAGTTTGCTTTTCTTCAGTGGAGTATTGCTCCGCGATTTCAGCGCACATTGAAATATCAATTAGTTCATTTGTTGGATTTGCTGGCGACTCTAAATAAACCATTGCCAATCTATCTCCTTTTCCGCTTTTCTCAATGCTTTCTATAATTTCTTCTTTTGATTGATTTGGATAGAATCCAATAGTCTCGATTCCAAACTTATCCAAAATTTGCTTGATGAAATGATCGGTTCCACCATAAACAGGGTTACTGTACAAAAGAAGATCTCCAGGCTTTAAGAACTCTAAAAACACTGTTGAAATCGCAGACATTCCGCTCTCAAAAACAGCACAATCTTCAGCTTCATCCCACAAGCACAGCCTGTTTTCGAGTATTTCAAGGTCGGGATTATTTATTCGACTATAAATTAAACCTAGCTCCTCGTCTTCTTCTTTTTCCCTTAAACCATAGGCAACTTCAAAAAAGGCCTTTCCTTCTTCGGCTGATTTAAAAACGAATGTTGAGGTTTGAAAAATGGGACACTTAATTGCGCCTTCTGACCATTCAGGAGAATAGCCATGAGACATCATTAAACTTTCAGGAGAATATTTATGTGGCATAATTTATTTTTTTACAAAACTATGAACAGAACAATTATTTGTCTAGTGAATGAGTAAAATGCAGTAATAATTCTGGTTTTTACATATTTTCGCCAAATATTAAACTATCACAGGGTAGCTTTTCCTATATTTATAGAAAAAACACCTTCTATGCTGGATGACACAGATAAAAAATTGCTAGACCTTATTCAAACGGATGCTTCATTAACGAATAAACAGTTGGCTTCTCATTTAAATTTGTCGGTCACTCCTGTTTATGAACGAATTAGAAAACTTAAAAAATCTGGAGTAATTGAAGCGATCCAAGCAAAAATTAACAGACATAAGATCGACAAAGGAATGATGATCATTTGTGAAGTTTCTGTTGATAGTCACACTAAAGAAAGCTTAGATTTATTTGAATCTGAAGTGGGAAAATTAAAAGAAGTTATTGAATGTTTTCATGTTTCTGGCAAGCACGACTATATGCTCAAAGTAGTCCAGTCAAATATGGATGAATACAGAAACTTTCTATTGAACAAGCTATCCAAAATTGAAGGGGTAGACAATGTTAATAGCACATTTGTGATGCACGAACTAGAACGAAAAAACTATTCTTTGGATTAGTCTTGCTTTACAGCGGTCTTAATACTCAGCTCCTCTAATTGCTCTGCGCTAAGCGTTGCCGGAGAATCAATCATAACATCTCTACCTGAATTATTTTTAGGGAAGGCAATATAATCTCTAATTGAATCAGAACCCCCCATAGTGGCAACTAATCTATCTAACCCAAAAGCGATTCCACCGTGCGGCGGAGCACCATATTCAAAGGCATTCATTAAGAAACCAAATTGCTTTTCAGCTTCTTCATCTGAGAATCCTAATAATTCAAACATTCTAGCCTGAAGGTCTTTATCATGAATTCTGATTGAACCTCCACCTAGCTCAACACCATTCATTGCTAAATCATAAGCGTTAGCTCTAACTTTCCCGGGGTCAGTCTTAATCAATTCAAAATCTTCTGCTTTTGGAGAAGTGAATGGATGATGCATTGCATGATATCTTTCAGTGTCTTCATCCCACTCTAAAAGAGGGAAATCAACAACCCATAAAGGAGCAAATTCATTTGGATTTCTAAGTCCTAATTCATCACCCATATGTAAACGAAGATCATTCATTTGACTTCTTACTTTATCTGTATCTCCAGATAGAACAAGTATTAAATCTTCTTTTTCAGCACCCGCAGCTTCAGCCCATTGGGCTAAATCCCCCTGGCTATAAAATTTATCTACAGATGATTTAAATGTCCCGTCTTCATTGCATTTGCAATAAATCATTCCTAATGCTCCAACTTGTGGACGTTTGACCCAGTCAATCAATTTATCTAATTGTTTTCTAGTATAACCAGCACATTGTTTAGCGTTGATTCCAAGAACTAATTCAGCATTATCAAATACTCCAAATCCTTTTCCTTTTGCAACGTCATTCATGTTTACAAACTCCATCTCAAAGCGGATATCCGGCTTATCAGAACCATACTTTACCATGGCATCAGCATAAGTCATTCTCGGAAAGTCTTCTTTAAACTCAACGTTTCTGCAGGTTTTAAACAAGTGTTTTATTAATCCTTCAAAAGTATTTAGGATATCTTCTTGATCAACAAAAGCCATTTCGCAATCAATTTGAGTGAACTCTGGCTGTCTATCTGCTCTTAAATCTTCATCTCTAAAACACTTTACAATTTGATAGTACCTGTCAAAACCAGACACCATTAACAATTGCTTAAATGTTTGTGGAGACTGAGGTAATGCATAAAATTCTCCTGGATTCATTCTTGAAGGAACCACAAAATCTCTAGCTCCCTCAGGAGTAGATTTAATCAAGTAAGGTGTTTCAACTTCTAAAAAATCAACTGAATCAAAATATTTATGAGTCTCTACTGAGACCTTATGTCTTAATCTTAGTTTTTCTTGAACTGGCTTTCTTCGCAAATCGAGGTAACGGTATTTCATTCTCAACTCTTCACCACCATCCGTTTCATCTTCAATAGTGAAAGGAGGAGTTTCAGATTTATTAAGAATGTTCACTTCACTAGCAACGATCTCAATATTTCCAGTTGGGATATCAGGGTTTTTAGAGTGTCTTTCAACAACTTCACCTTTAATCTGGATGACAAATTCTCTTCCAAGTCCTTTTAGAGCAGTCAAAATCTCATCAGAGACACGGCCAGATTCACCAACCACCTGAGTGATTCCGTATCTATCTCTAACATCAACCCAAATGATGTTTCCTTTATCTCTAATAGTTTGTGCCCACCCAGCAATAGTTACCGTTTGGCCGATATGCGAATCTCTAAGTTCGCCGCAAGTATGTGATCTGTACATGTGCTTGAAAATTTGAATTGCAAAGATAAAAGGATTGTTTGTTTTGGAATCTATAAATTCGTGCTAAGATGAAATCCACATGAAGCGTATTCTTCTTCTTTCTTTAATTCTTATTTCTGCCTTGATAAAGGCGCAAGAACCGGCTCATTTTTTTATCGGCAAAGAAGTGCTGGCCGGAATTGATATTTATGATCTCCTTCAAGATAAAAATGAAGACTATTGGTTGGCTACGGATAATGGACTTTTTAAATATGATGGATATAAGTTCGTAAACATTGAGTTTAAAAACAAATTGAGTAGTTCCTTTTTCAGTTTAAGCGAAGACCATGAAGGAGGCATTTATTGTAATAACCTGAGCGGCCAAATTTTCAAAGTAAGCAATGACGTTGGTAGTCTATATTATCAAATTCCTGACTCATTAATGTCGAGCGTGATTGTTACCAATGTTGACAATTTGAACAGGCTTGTTGTTAATTCTAAAAGGGTCTTTTATCTTGATGAAAACAAAATCCCGGTTATTCTTCGGGGCATATCTGGTAAGGCTCAAGTTGGAGGTTTGTTTGCTTTGCCTGATAGCTCTCTTCTCTTCTTGAATGAATACGGAACGGACTTATATTACCTAAAAAACAATAAGGTTTCTGTTCATTCAAAAGGATGGAAAAACTGCACGCCAAGGTTCTTTATTCAAGAAGGAAATTTAATTGCGTATGATTATGTGACGGGAAACAAAGTGTACCAGAATGGAGAGATATTATTTCAAGCTCCGGGCGAAAAAAATCAAACTAGAAGAATATATTGTGATAACTCAAATGTCTGGGACGCTAGCTTGATGGGAGGATCATTCGTTTTTGACAAGAACGGCGAAGAACTTTTTAATGGTAACCGTGTCTTTAATGGTAGTAACGTTTCTGCCGTTTATAGAGACAAGGAAGGCAACATTCTTATCGGAACGTTGGGTTCAGGTCTCATTGTGATTCCCAACATTCACACTGAAACGTACAGAATGAACAGATTGAATGATAAACCAACTTGCCTCGCCAAGGGAGTGGGCGGTGGAATATACCTAGGCTCTCAAATGGGTAAAATATATGAGCTTTCTGGGAGTGGAGAAATCACAGAATTGCTGGATTATGGAGAAAAAAGGGTAGAGAAAATAAGTTTTTTTGAGGCGAAATCAGCCATAGTTTTTGATGGAACCAACACACACATCTTTGATCCATTTAAAAAGAATTTAACCCTTCTCGCTAATGGATCTTTAAAAGATGTCGCCTATGGTGGAAACGGGAAGTATTTCATGGCTACGAATGTGGGAATTAACATATCAGCATTGGATGATGGCCTTGAGGTTTATCCAACTCTTCATAGCTATTATGGCAGGGTATATTGTGTAGGAATTGACTCTATTAACGATTTGATTTACGCTGGAAAACCCAAAGGATTGAAGATTGGTGATTTGAATTCCGCAGAATATTTTGAGTTGAACAGAGAGCCCTTACTTTGTACTGACATCAATTATTATGATGGATTAATGTATGCATGCACCTATGATGAGGGCATTTTAATTTTTAAAGACGGTAAGCTACAAAATCAATGGAATGAGGATAGTGGCCTTCCCACTAACACGGTCTATCAAATTCGCGAAACATACGAGGGGTTTGCTATATCTACAAACAAGGGAGTTTATCTTTTATCAATAAATGGAGAGATTAGTAAGACAATTGGCAAAGCCGAAGGTCTTTTTTCAACTATAGCAGTGAAAATAGAAGTAGTAGGTGACATTTTATATGTGTTAGATGATGACGGCCTTCAGCGGATGGACCTTTCAAAAATAAGTAAAAATAACTTTGTTCCTGAAGTAAGTTTATCGCGAATTCTAGTAGATGATCAACTTTTTAATGAAAAAGGAGCCCTGAAGCTAAATTATGATCAAAACAAAGTCCTTTTTGAATTAGAGTGTAGGTCACTAAAATATGCTTCAGAAATTGAATACACATACCAGTTAATAGGGGTTGATGAGGACAAACAGAGGAATGATTACTATGACAATTTAATTGAGTACAAATCGGTACCCCCAGGTAAATACACCTTTGAATACTCTGCGATTTGCAGAGGAATTCAGTCAGAAACCGAGACCTTTGATTTTGAAATTTGGAACCCCTTTTGGAAGACTACTTGGTTTCTGATTTTATCTGCGATTTTCATTGTGGGACTTACATTGCTGATTGTTGTTTCTGTGAATAGGACAAAAAAGAGAAAGGCAAAGTTGAAATATGAATTAAGAAGTTCTCAGTTAGCCACTTTGAAATCTCAAATGAACCCTCATTTTATTTTTAACTCCTTAAACTCCATTCAAGATCTAATTCTTCAACAAAGCAAGGAGAGTGCTTATAATTATATCACCAAGTTTGCAATTTTGGTAAGGAAGATTCTTAATCAATCTGGAGCTGATTTTATTGAAATATCCGAGGAAATTGAAGTGCTAGAAGTTTATTTACAACTTGAAAAACTGAGGTTCAAGAAAGACCTCACCTATGAAATAATAGCTGAGAAATTTGAGGATATTGAAATTCCGCCCATGTTGGTTCAGCCTTTTGTGGAGAATGCACTGAAACACGGTTTACTTCATAAAAAAGGAGATAAAAAATTGCGAGTAGAATTTAAAATGACCGCTGAAAATTTGGTATGTGTAGTCTCCGATAATGGGATAGGTAGGAAGAGATCTGCAGAGATAAAGTTCAGGCAAAGAAAAGGAAACGCCTCCTTTTCAACAGAAGCTACAAATAGTAGGTTTGAGCTATTGCAAGAAGTTTACGGAGGAGAGCTTGGATTACAAATTGAGGACTTAAATGAAGATGGCGAAACAGGAACCAAAGTGACGATCAAAATTCCAATTAAAAGGCGATTTGATGGTGCTTAGTAAAATAAATAGAGCGTTGCTAAAACCCAGCCGATTCTTAACAAAAACAAAAGTATATTTCGGTCAATGAACACAACCCACACGGCAATTTTAGTAGATGATGAAGAAGGGGCAAGAAATGTCCTTAAAAGTTTGTTAGAGATGTACTGCCCGCAAATTACTCTGATAGATAGTTGTGAAGATGTTGAGCAGGCCGTAATATCCATAAAGAAAAACAAGCCGGACTTAGTTTTCTTAGACATTGAAATGCCTAATTACGCTGGCTATGAAATAGCATCATTCTTTGATGAAATCGATTTCAAAATAATATTTATTACAGCATACGATCAATATGCGCTGAAAGCATTTGATCTTTCAGCTCTTGATTATTTATTGAAACCAATTGAAACTGAACGCCTTGTTCAAGCCGTTGAAAAGTTTGAAAAATCGGTCAACTTTGAAAAAGACGCTTTGAATTATCAAACGCTTTTATCAAACTTGAATTCGAATGAAGTTAAAAAGTTGGTAGTGCAAGTTCAGGGCGGACAAAAAGTGATAGACATTTCAGAAATTGTTGCCTTAGAGGCATCCGAATCCTATTGCATCATACACACCTTAAGCCAAACAAAGTATCTCTATAGTAGAAACTTAAAACACTTTGAAAACTTACTTTCTGAGAACAAGAACTTCATAAGAACTCATAAATCCTGGATGGTTAATATCAACCATCTCAAGTCTTATTCTAAGTCGAAATTCATCATTAATCTTGAAAAAGATATACAGGCAAAGCTCTCAAAGTATAAGGTCACACATTTTCAAGAAGCGCTAATTTCTTAGCAATTCATCTAAACAATTAGAAAGAACTTTGCTTATAGCCCTGGGCTATTCAGAGCTAAAAGTCCATTCCTTGATTTTCTTAGTCATTCCTAAAACACCTCTTGCACCCCGCGGGCTTAAAAGCGATAATTGCACGAAATAGATCAAAAGGATAAACAATAAACTATGAAAAAGGCCTTCTTACTAATACTTACTATTTGTATTCAACTATTCACTTTTGCACAAGAAAATCAAAACATTCAATTCTCAAAAATAGAGTCAGGAAGCTATCAAGTTTATAAGGCGGTAGAGAAAGGCTACAATAAGTTTTCATTTGTACAAGCAAAGAAAAATTGGCCGGTAGAATTGTTTTCTGAAGGAGATAATTATCCGAAGGTTTTGATAAAACGAGTGGGTATTATTGATGAGTTTTATAATGCCGACTTGCCCGACTATCCTGCTTACTATTTAAACAGCACGTCAAGTACAGTTGTTACAGTTATCGACAAAAAAATATACTACTACACTTGGTCAGCATCAAAGGGCGCAACCATCACTTATATATTAAGCATGAATAGTCCAGGTAAATTTTTGGACGAAAAAGCAAAATTAGACACCTATAGAAGGGCTGTAAAAAAGGCACAGTCTGGCGCAAGAGAAGTTAGGGTAGATCAAAATGCTGCCATTGCCTCCAAGTCTGCCGAAGAGAATTCATTAAAAGGGAAATCAATCAAGTCCATTAAGCTAAAATTAATTGATGCGCCTTCTGAGATAGGAATGCTAACTGTTGTCTCTGTTGGTATTGAAGTTGAACTGGCTGACGGTAAAATACTAAAAACAAAAAATTTGGGCGGAAAAACTCCTTATTCAGATTTTGAAACTAAGGTGAGTGGGGGAGACTATGCTGGCGGAGACTTTAAAATTGCTAACGATAGTCGTCAAATTCCCAATGACAAAATTGAAATTCAAGTAAGTTCCAAATTTGACTCAAATGTTAAAGGTGAATTTAGTCACCCAATCAACTATAAAAGTGACATTTTCTATCAATATCAAGGTAATGGAGGAGTTAATGGCAGAGGAGCTACATCAGGAAAAAGTGTTCACGGTGGGAATGGCAAAGACGGCAAAAACGTAAATGTTACGGCTGAAAAACTAACAGTTAACGGCCAGACGATTACAAAGGTCATAATCACTGATGCTTCTTCTGGAAAGCTTTTGGCAGAAGCTAAAGTTCACCTTGAAAGTAAACTTACAATCAATGTTAGCGGTGGACGCGGAGGAGGAGGAGATAAAGGATCTTTCTCTGGTGATGTTGGGGGAGATGGCGGAGACGGAGGAAATGGTGGAGACGTAACAATGTCAGGAAGCGGTGCTAGCCAACTTAAGATTATAGTTATGAATAATGGAGGGTCAGCTGGAACAGCTGGTTCAGGAAATGATAACACAAGAAGTGGATCAAAAGGCTCTAGAGGCGTTGGTGGAAATTTTTTAAAATAAAAAAGTAAAGAAAGCAGATTATGAAAAAGTTAAAATTAATATTGGCCATAGGTCTAATTACAAGCGTTGGTGCAGTAAACGCGCAATCAATGAAAGACAAACTGAAAGCCAAAATGGAAAAAGCCGGTGGCGGAGGTAAAAAGGGTAAGTTCACGACTTATGATTTTGAAGATGAATCTGGAATTTCAGGAACTTACTTTTGTGGTGAAATAATTTACGGTAAGCATGCTACAGTTGGGTTTGATTTTGCGAAAGAAAAAGATGGAGAAATCGTAAATGAACTTGTGGTTGACTTTGGCACAGATCAAGGGAAACGTAACACTATGAAGTTTACACAAAAAGAAAAATACAAATCGAAACATGATATCTCATACTTCTATACGCAATCAAGAGGGATTAACGTAACAGGGGTTGGTGTTAACGACCACTGGAGATTTGTAGAGATCGGAACGGATATTTATGCTTTTGTTCACGATAAAGACGAAAAAGTGATGAGTGTTGTTGCTAAAGATTCTTCTGTATTAGGTGATTATGATACAGAAACGGCACAGGTTTTATTTGACCAAAAAATGGCGATTATCAATCGTGAAAAAATGGAAAAAGAATCTGCAGTATGGTTGAAAAATGAACTCTATGCTAAAAACGTAGGAAAAATTGTATTTGCAAATGAAGATCATCAGTTGTGCAAAAGAGGTTACCACGGTGACCCTCCAATGGTAACAGGTAAAGATTTTAAAACAGTTTTAGATATGGCAGGAAATATGAACTACATGGCAATGTTCAAACTTCCTCCTTCAAAGGCTTATCCAGGAATGGAGATTAATGTTCAATTCGAAATGGGAGGTAAATCAACTAACCGTGTTGAATATCGTGCAAAGTCTGCTGCTTGGGGTAAAATGATTCCAAGAATGGAAACTAAATCTTTTGAAGATCGTCAACATATGCCAAAAGCGTTAAGAACTTATAACTCAATGTACAGCCAATGGGTTCAAGACTATGCATTCATGCAATTATTGTACATGAACAAGGATGCGTTTAAGATTGGTGGAAAATATGACTTAGCGGTTAAAATGTTTGTGAGCAGAGATGGAGAAAATGGAGATATGATAGGAGAAGGAAATGTTCAATTATTGTATTCTGAGGAAGCAGACTTAGTCTATAACGGTAATCCTGAAAAGCCTGAAGTAAAAAGTGCTTGGGCGCAATTTGAAGAGTTTTTAGATGAATAGATTAGCTATTCAAGAAGAATGAAAATGTTTATTTGATTAGTAAACCCTTAAAAGGGCGACCCTGCGAATTGGTTGCCCTTTTTTGTGCCTTAAAATCCGCATCTTTGCCTCAAGATGATAAACCCATTTTCAGACGAATACTTCATGAAAGAAGCCTTCAAAGAGGCTGAATTAGCACTTGAAAAAGATGAGGTTCCGGTTGGCGCTGTGATCGTTTTAAAAAATCAAATCATAGGAAAAGGGCATAACCTCACACAACAATTAAATGATGTGACCGCTCATGCCGAAGTACAGGCTATCACGGCAGCATCTGAATTTCTTGGGGCCAAATATCTGAAAAATTGTGTGCTATATGTGACGCTAGAACCGTGTGCTATGTGTGCTGGTGCTTTAGCTTGGGCACAACTGGATAGAATAGTTTTCGCAGCGCATGACGATAAAAGAGGAGCCGGTAATTTCAAGCCATCCATCTATCATCCAAAAACAAAAATTGAAAACGGCCTGATGCAGCTTCAATCTGAAGTGATGCTTAAGGAGTTTTTTGCTAAGAAGAGGACGTAAAGCCATTTTATATACAGATTCCCCCTGAAAGCTTTCATGCCATTTCTATTCTTTTTTTATTTTAGCTACATGACGAAGATTAATCTAGTGTTATTTATCTCAATTCTTTTGTTCTCTTGTTCTAATGAGGAGACTCTTGATGACGCCACCGAAGTTTCAAATGAGGTCTCCGAAAGTGAGGAAATAAGTGATGAAGCTGTAGACACAATTTTTCATCTTGACCCCGAGGAGCAAAATGCATTGGACAATTGGAGAAAGGAAGGGTTAAATGGTCATGTTAAGTCTGTCTCATTGTCTTCAGTTCAAATTGATGAAAATGGTGAAGAGTTTGGAATGGGTGGGTCTTATGAAAACAAGACGTTTAACGCTTTTGTTAATATTTCAATGATTTCAAGGGGAGGATGTTGTGGCGCATTAAACGAAGAAATAGAATACCTCTATAATGAAGACCGTCAACTTACTCATAGAATTTTGAGAGAGTCAGAGCCCTGGGATGAAATTGACATGGATCATTTTGCATTTAAGGAAAAGTACTTTTACACGGCGGAAGGTGAGTTAGTCAAAAAGAAAATCGCGGGCGAAGATCAAGTTTTGGTGGGAGAGCATATTTATTTATACAATGATGACCATCAGCTTTTTGAAGAGGAAATAATAAATATTAAGAAGGATATTTCTGAGTTCATAACATATGAATATTCACAAAACAAAAAAACGGAATCTCATTTAACTCAGAATAAAGTATACAAAGAAATGTTTTTTTTAGATGAGAATGGCTATGTATCAAAACAAGAGCTGCATTTGAACAATGATGATATTCAACATACAAAATTCACGTATGTTTTTGATGAAAAAGGGAACTGGATCAAAAGAGAAAGCATGTATAGATATGAGTATGAGAACGGGGATTTGGATGATTGGCAGAACTCACTGAGAGAAGAGAGAACATTGATTTACTTCTAAACACCTAACTTAGCGTCAACGAAATAAACTTAAACACCATGAAAAAAGTACTTTCAATACTCGTATTAACAGTTGTATTTCTTAGCTGTAACAAAGATCAATCTGCTGTAAAAAAGTTAGATGGAACTTGGGATTTAACCAAGATGGAAATTGAAGCAGACCTATTCGGAGTTCCTATAAAGCTAGACCTAATTGGTCTTGGTGGTTCGGGAACAATGTCGTTTGACAATTGTAAATTGGCTGATGACGAGTGGTGTAACGTAAGTAGCGTTACTGTTAATCCTTTAGACAGTACCACTGTAACGGCCAACGACCTTTATCGGGTAACCAATGATGGCACAAAGCTTGAAACTAAAACAAGCGACACGGCCTCAACTTCAACTATCATGACTATTAATGAATTGACCAAATCATTCTTTTCGGTTTCTTGGTCAATGGACGAAGGTGATATTGACGCCGAACTGAGTAAGCAATAGACTTAGATTACAACTTCCCATTATGTTGCGAAAACTCATTCTAATTTTTGCTTGGAGCACTGCATTTTGTAGTTTCTCTCAAAGCACTTATATCACCACACAAAATAATGGAGAAGGCCGAGAAGTTGAAGAAACTGATGAAGGCCAATTCGTTTTAGGTAACAAGCTATATTCCGGTGCAATATTCAAAAACTGGACTAGAGAAGATCTTCCTTGTGAAAGAGGTGAGGCCAAAAATGGTAATCGAAATGGAAACTGGCAGTTTTTCTATATGGGCGGAGCCTTAAAGAAAGAAGGTAATTACAACAACTCTTATCCAATGGGCGGTTGGGTAAAATACTATTTCAGTGGAGAAACAGAGGAGACATATTCCTATGACTTAAACGGACAAAAGGACGGCAGTTTTTTGGCGTACTATAAGAACGGTGAAAAGAAAGAGGAGGGATTATTCTTAACAGGATCGAAGGACGGCACATTCACCTCCTACTTTAAAGGAGGAAAACTCAAGGAAGTCAGGACGTTTATTAAAGGAGACAAAAATGGCGCATTTTTAACTTATTATGAAAGTGGTAAACTTAAATCTGAAGAAAATTATCAATTGAACCTGAAAGAAGGAAATTTCATTCAGACCTTTCCTTCAGGAAAAAAAAGGATAGAAGAGAATTATGAAAACAACCTTAGAAGTGGCGCATACTTTAAATACTACGAGAACGACAGCATAGAACTAAGTTCTTTCTATACTCTTGGAAATGAAAATGGATTGAATTTAAAGTTCTATTCAAACGGAGACAGTTCTCGTGTTCGTATATATGAAGAGGGTCGAAAAAAAGTGAACTTACCTTTAATTCGGATGGCAGCAGAAAGAGATACGAAGAGTTTGATGAAGAAGGTGAAATGAACGGCTTTCAAATGACATATCATAATGGAAACAATACCATTAAAAAGCAA
>JBLFXO010000006.1:0-30161 GCA_047609865.1 Arenicella sp. | reverse complement strand
TGCGTGTATTTTATGCAACTCTTGTTGGGTTAGTGGTTGGAGCAGCAATTTCTTCATTTACTGAGTACTATACAGGACTAGGTAAAAAACCAATTTTAAATATTGTACGTCAATCAAGTACAGGAGCAGGAACAAACATTATCGCTGGTTTAGCTACTGGGATGATTTCTACTTTCTCTTCAGTGTTGTTATTTGCAATCGCAATTTGGACTTCATATGCATTTGCTGGATTTTACGGTGTTGCCATGGCGGCATCAGCTATGATGGCAACTACGGCTATGCAATTAGCAATTGATGCTTTCGGACCTATTGCTGATAACGCAGGTGGTATTGCAGAAATGAGTGAATTACCTGATGAGGTTCGTGAAAGAACTGATATTCTTGATGCTGTTGGTAATACAACTGCTGCAACAGGAAAAGGATTCGCAATCGCATCAGCTGCATTAACTGCACTAGCGTTATTTGCTGCTTACGTAACATTTACTGAAATTCACGGAATTAACATATTTAAAGCGCCAGTACTGGCAATGTTATTCATTGGTGGAATGGTTCCAGTTGTATTCTCTGCATTGGCTATGAAAGCTGTAGGTAAAGCTGCAATGGAAATGGTACAAGAAGTTAGACGTCAGTTCAAAGAAATTCCAGGAATTATGGAAGGAACTGGAAAACCTGAATATGATAAATGTGTAGACATCTCTACTAAGGCATCATTAAAAGAAATGTTATTACCTGGTATCTTAACTATTGGTTTCCCAATCGTTATTGTTCTTGTTGGATTATTAATTTACCCAGACAATGCAAAATTAGTTGCTGAGATGTTAGGTGGATATATGGCAGGTGTTACAGTTTCTGGCGTTCTTTGGGCAATCTTCCAAAATAACGCAGGTGGAGCTTGGGATAACGCTAAGAAATCATTTGAAGCAGGTGTTGAAATTGATGGAGAAATGACTTATAAAGGTTCTGAAGCTCACAAGGCGGCGGTAACTGGAGATACAGTAGGTGATCCATTTAAAGATACTTCAGGTCCTTCAATGAATATCTTAATTAAACTTACTTGTTTAATTGGATTAGTAATTGCGCCAATCTTAGGTGGACATTCAGATTCATCAGAAGATGATGCAACTGATTCTCCATTTGGAAACACGATTGAAGCTGAATCAACTAACGTTGAAACTGCGGCTTTAGATATGACAGATATTATGAACGCTGAGTAAGCTTTCACTTTACGATATAAAAAAAGCCTTTCGAAATTCGAAAGGCTTTTTTTTTGATCTTATTTCTGGATTAGTTCGTTGACCAGCTAGTTCCTTCAGCTCCATCTTTTACAACGATACCGGCATCTTTTAATTTATCTCTAATCAAATCAGATGTTCCCCAATCCTTTTGTTCTCTGGCATTTTTTCTAAGCTCGATAACAATTTCCATGGCAGCATCTAATTCATTCCCTCCTGAAGCTTCAAGATGAGTTAATCCAAGAATGTCAAAAACAAATCCTTTCATTTCTTTTTGAAGTAATTCCAAGTCATCTTTCGTAATTGTTGCTTCTCCTGATTTAATTTTATTGATCAATGAAGTAGCTTCAAAAAGATTGGCGACTAGCACTGGTGTGTTAAAATCATCATTCATGGCAGCATAAAAGCTTTCCACTAAAGCATTCACATCAGAAGATGAACTGTCAGAGGTCGCTAATTTGTCAATGTCAGACATTGCTGTCATTAGTTTGCTAAAACCTTTCTCTGATGCGCTTAAAGCATCTGAAGAGAAGTCAAGGTTACTTCTGTAATGTGCTTGCATCATAAAGAACCTCACCACCATTGGATGGTAAGCTTTATCCATTTTATCATTATCCCCTGTAAACAACTCTCCCGGGAGAATTGTGTTACCTGTTGACTTACTCATCTTTTGGCCATTTAAAGTCAACATATTTGCATGCATCCAATAATTTACTGGGGACTTACCTGTTGAGGCTCTACCTTGGGCAACTTCACATTCGTGATGAGGGAATTTTAAATCCATTCCTCCTCCGTGAATATCAAAAGTCTCCCCTAAATATTTTGTTGACATTGCAGTACATTCAAGATGCCATCCAGGAAAACCTTCACTCCAAGGAGAAGGCCATCTCATTATATGAGTATCTGATGCTTTTTTCCAAAGTGCAAAATCCAATGGACTTCTTTTTTCATCTTGTCCATCTAAATCTCTGGTCCCAGAAATCAAGTCTTCTATCTTTCTACCTGAAACCTCACCGTAATTTTCTTCATTATTGTACTTCTCCACATCAAAATAGATGGATCCGTTACTTTCATAAGCCAATCCTTTATTCAGAATAGTCTTAACAATTTCAATTTGTTCTATAATATGACCAGTAGCGGCTGGCTCAATTGACGGCGGATGATTATTAAACATCTTCATTATGTCATGAAAGCCCACCGTGTATTTCTGTACAACCTCCATTGGCTCTAATTGATCTAACCTCTTCTTACCAGCTAAGCTGGCTTCTAAGTGACCAGCATCTGTGATGTTCCTAACATACCTAATTTTGTATCCACTATATAATAGGTATCGATAAATCATATCAAACGAAATAAACGTTCTACAATTCCCTAAATGAACATCACTATAAACAGTCGGACCACAAACGTACATTCCAAGCTGTCCTTCTTCTATTGGTTTAAAAAGTTGTTTATCTCCTTTGAGCGTGTTGTAGATATGGAGTTGTGTGTTCATTATTCAATTTTAGATATAAAAAAAACCCTGAATCTCGAAATGAGATTCAGGGTTTAAATTTAAAGTTTTATTTATTAAAGTTGACCGTCTGAATGGTATTTACCTTTTTTCCAGATTTCAATTTTTAATAAGATTCCGTCTGAATCATACTTGTATAGCTTACCATTCCAAAGTTTTCCTTTTTTGAAATCACCATCCATTTCTAATTCATCATCTTTATTATAAAGCTTGTTGTATCCATCACGGTTGAATTTCTCACCGTTCTTAGTTTCGAATTCTTCTCCACTTGGACCACCTGAACCATTACTAGCTGCAACTGTTTCACCTTTCGCAGGATTAACTCTTTCTTTTGGAGTCTTAGTGGCTACAGAACCATCATTGTTATAATCAATAACTTCTTTCACATCTCCATTTGGATAATATCTAGTTCCTGTTCCAACCGTAACACCATCTTTTTTGTTGAAAACAAATTCAGGAGTACCGTCTTCAAAGTAGAATGCTACTTTACCATCTTCTTTACCGTTGTCGTTGAAAGTTTTCTCTTGCGCTACGTTACCATTTTCGTGATATCTCTTGTAAACTTCTTTTTGTTTACCAGCTGAGAAGGTTCCTTCTTCCATAACACCACCATGCTCATAGTACTTCTTGTAAGCACCATTTGGTCTGTTGTTTACATATACACCAATTAATCTTGGAGTTTTACCGTCTTTGTGATACTTAACCCATTCACCATTTTTACGATCGTCTTTATAAGGGCCTTCTTCAATTCTTCCTTGTTCCGGATAACCTTTCTCTGGTTTCATATGCCCCCAAATCGTCCACATGCCTTGTTTCAGACCGTTTGCGTCTGTTTCATTTGGATACCCTTCAGGGTCTACACCTTCTTGTTCAATTTCACCGAACAAAATTGGTGTTACTGCGTCTGTTGTTGCAGTGAATCCCATTACAGGTATTACGAAAGCTAATATGGTACAAATTCTTTTCATAATGAGGGTTGTTTCTTGTTCTACTTAAGCAATTTACAAATAAATTCGAGGTAGTCAAGAAGTTTTCGATAAACCTGCTCTTTTTGAAGACAAAAAAAACTTTAACAAAGATTACCGTATTTGATAATATTTAAATACTAATCTACCTGAACGTTATCAAACATAATCTTTGCCAAAGCAGTTAAATCATATTTGGCTTTCCAGCCCCAATCTTCCGTAGCCCTTTTTTCATCTATGCTTCCTGGCCATGAGTCAGCAATTGCCTGCCTGAAATCCGGCGTATATCCTATCTCAAACGTTTTATCTAACTTCTTGATTTCCTGGTAAATTTCGCCTGGAGTAAAAGAAATACCTGCCAAATTATACGAAGAGCGTATTTTTATTTGTTCTTCAGGTGCTTCCATTAAATCGATTGTTGCTCTAATCGCATCCTCCATATACATCATTGGCAATGCTGTGTCTTCTTTTAAAAAGCAATCATACTTTTCTTTTCTCTTTGCAGAATAAAAGATATCTACAGCATAATCGGTTGTTCCACCACCAGGAAGCGAGGTATATGAAATCAAACCAGGATATCTGATTGACCTCACATCTACTCCGTACTGTTTTGCATAATACTCACACCATCTCTCACCAGCTAATTTTGAAATCCCATAAACAGTTGAAGGTTCCATTATAGTATATTGAGGAGTATTTTCTCTCGGAGTCGTAGGTCCGAAAACAGCTATAGAACTCGGCCAAAAAACCTTCTCAATCACTTTGTCTTTTGCTAAATTAAGGACATTGAAAAGCCCTTCCATGTTTAGTTTCCAGGCAAATTCAGGCTTTTTCTCGGCAGTCGCAGAAAGTAATGCTGCTAATAAATATATTTCAGTAATATTATGTTTCGCGACAATCGCGTTTAGTGCGGCACCATCCATGATGTCTAACTGCTCAAATAAGCCGTTTTCAGATTCTGGCTCTCTAATATCACTCGCAACTACAGAACTATCGCCAAATCTAACTCTAAGTTCATTCACTAATTCTGTTCCGATTTGCCCAGAAGAGCCTACCACTAAAATCTTCTTCATGTTTATCTTAAATTTGATGAGTGCAACAAAAATATATTTTTTAAAACGGTAGATGACATTTGTCATGGAAAAAATCAATCATAATCTTTATCTTTGTCTAAGCGCATAATGCAAATAACTATGTCACTTACATTTGACTGCTTATTATCATTACTTAAGTTTCTCATCAAGAGAAACCCGGAATGATTGTGTCTTTAATTAAGGATTCAATTATTCATCAAAAACTAAATTATGCCGAGATATCATAAATTGGGAGAGATCCCACACAAGAGACATACCATCTTTAAGAAACCTGATGGGTCAATTTATCACGAACAATTATTTGGAACAATAGGATTTGACGGAATGTCGTCCCTCATGTATCATCACTTTCCGCCAACAATGGTAAAAGAAGCCGGCGAAGGAGTTGATGTTGCACCCAAAATTGCAAGTGCTAAAAGTTTGAAATCAAGAAGTTTTGCAGGCTTCAATGTTCCAGCGAAAGATGACTTTTTAGAAAGTAGAGTTGCCGTATTGGTTAATTCTGACTGTAAAATAGTGTTATCTTCTCCTAAAAAGTCAATGACAGATTACTTTTATAAGAATACAGATTCTGATGAGGTAATATTTGTTCATAAAGGAACCGGAACCTTAAAAACGCAATTAGGGAATATCCCATTTTCTTACGGCGACTACCTTGTTGTTCCTAGAGGAATTATCTTCCAAATGGAATTTGATACTGAAGAAAACAAGTTGTTTATTGTAGAATCTACTCACCCTATTTATACTCCTAAGAGATATAGAAATTGGTTTGGACAGCTTTTAGAGCACAGTCCTTTTTGTGAAAGAGACTTGAGAGTTCCTGAAAAATTAGAGACATTTAATGAAGAAGGAGATTTCACGGTTAAAATAAAGAAAGAAGACATGCTGTATGATTATACGTATGGCGCGCATCCTTTTGACGTCATTGGTTGGGATGGATATAACTTTCCTTATGCATTCTCAATTCATGACTTTGAACCAATAACTGGTAGAGTTCATCAACCACCACCAGTTCATCAAACTTTTGAGACTCCAGCCTTTGTAATTTGTTCATTTGTGCCGAGACTTTATGATTATCACCCCGAGTCTATTCCAGCTCCTTATAATCATAGCAATATTGATTCTGATGAAGTTCTTTATTATGTTGACGGAGACTTCATGAGTCGAAAGAGTGTTGAAAAAGGACAAATCACCTTACACCCAGGTGGAATTCCTCACGGACCACATCCGGGAACTTACGAAGGAAGTATTGGAAAAAAAGGAACAGAAGAATTAGCAGTTATGGTGGATACATTCAAACCACTTCAGATTACTGAAGCTGCTTTAGAAATAGAAATAAAGAATTATTATAAATCATGGATTCATTAACCATAAAGAATTGAATTATGAGTGAAGAAAATAAAGAATTAAAATCTGTAGACTACGGATTAGAAAAAATATTTGAAGATGCGCAAGACTTCTTGCCATTATTAGGAACTGACTACGTTGAGTTTTATGTGGGTAACGCTAAGCAAGCTGCTCACTTTTATAAAACAGCATTCGGATTTCAATCTTACGCCTACAAGGGATTAGAAACGGGTTGTAAAGACTATGCTTCTTACGTGTTAAAGCAAGATAAGATCAGAATCGTATTAACAACTCCTTTGAGTTCAAAGTCTCCTATTAATGACCACATTGTGAAGCACGGAGATGGTGTCAAAATCACCGCTCTTTGGGTAGATGATGCTAAAAAATCATGGGAAGAAACTACAAAAAGAGGTGCCAAGTCATTTATGGAACCGACTATAGAATCTGATGAGCATGGCGAAGTTGTGAGAGCTGGAATTTACACTTATGGAGAGACAGTTCACATGTTTGTTGAACGTAAGAACTATAAGGGTGCTTTCTTACCTGGTTATCAAGAATGGAAATCTGACTACAATCCAGAGCCAACAGGCTTAAAATTTATTGACCATATGGTTGGAAACGTAGGTTGGGGACAAATGGATATTTGGGTGAAGTGGTATGAGGATGTAATGGGATTCGTAAACTTCTTGTCATTTGATGATAAGCAGATTCACACAGAATATTCCGCCTTGATGAGTAAGGTGATGAGTAATGGTAACGGAAGAATTAAATTCCCAATCAATGAGCCAGCAAAGGCTGCCAAAAGATCTCAAATTGAAGAATATCTAGATTTTTATGAAGATTCAGGAGTTCAGCACATTGCAATGGCGACTGATGATATCATTAGCACTGTTTCACAATTAAGAGCAAGAGGTATCGAATTCTTATCCACACCACCTGAAGAGTATTACAGATCTGTTCCTGGTAGATTAGAAGAACACAGCCACGAACTGAAAGAAGATATCGAAACCTTGAAAGGATTAGGTATTATGATTGATGCGGATGAAGAAGGGTATTTACTTCAAATCTTCACGAAGCCAGTAGAAGATAGACCAACTTTATTCTTTGAAATAATTCAAAGAATGGGAGCCAGAGGATTTGGTGCAGGAAACTTCAAAGCTTTATTTGAATCTATTGAAAGAGAACAAGAGAAAAGAGGAACACTTTAATCTTAAATTAATTGACATAAAAAAAAGGGTCTCTGTTGAACAGAGACCCTTTTTTGCGTTAAATCAGTCGATAATTACTTTCCTACTATTGAAGCAGAAAACCCAACCAATGGATCATGATGTTTTGTTACATCAGCTTCTTTTTCTTTTTCCATTCCGAAATAAGGTAAACTTGACATATCAATTTTGAACTCACCTATCTCAACAAGTTTTTCTGTAACAGTAGCAGAAGCTTCAATAGCAAATTCTAAACCTGCAGAACTTAAGGATCCGTAAATCATTCCTTCTTCATGTCTGTCAAATGTAAAGTCTGCAGATGCAAATTGATTTACATCAAAGAAATCAGGATTCATTAAGTGTCCAGATAATCTCTCTCCACCATTTTCATCTTCAGAGACAAGAGTATTCATATCCGCAGATAAAGATGCATCTGTGATTACATCTCCTTCAGTAGTGTAAGATCCTGAAAGAACCATTACAGACCCATAATGTCCTTTTACGTCACCTTCCATAGTAAACCACGTGATAACTGAAGCTTCAGTATTAATTTCATACGTAACTGGTTCTACTACTTCTTCAACAACCTCATCAGTTGTTTCATCAGTGTTCTCAGTTGTTTCTTCTGCAGCTTCGCCACATGATGCCAGCATCATAGCTGCGATACCTACACCAAAAAATAATTTCTTTTTCATTGCTTGTTTTTATTAATGTTTTGTGCAAATGTAAAAAAAGCTTAAAATAAACATACATGTTTAAACAAATATTTTTTCAAACCAATTTAATTTCTACTTTTAGAGCATGGCAAAATCAAGTACAAACAAGAGTGGTCTAAAAACGGCCTACGTTTCCACGGTAATAGGTGTTGTACTTGTATTATTCTTTGTTGGACTGGTTGCTTGGTTTGGCCTGGGACTCAATCATTTAAAAGTATCAAAAATAGAGAGTTATGAGATTGAACTTTATTTTGAAGATAACGTTAATGATTTAGAGTTAGGAATTATTGAAACAGAGATTGCCAATAAAGAATATACATCAAGTGCCATTTATAAAACTTCAGATGAGGCTTGGCAAACTTACCTAACTGAGGTTGACCCTGAAGCCAACATTACTATACTAGACAACGAGAATCCTATAAAGCAGCATATAATTATGACGCTAAACAAGGAATATTTTTATTTAGATAGTGTTCAAAAAATTGAGGCAGAGCTGCAATCAGAGTATACCGGGAGGCTATCTGAGATGAGTTATAGAGATGATATTTTCAAAGATTACTCAACCAATCTGCAAAAGATAATCTATTTTGTTTTGATGCTGGCCGTCCTCTTATTATTCATAGCAATAGCCATGATTAACAATACAATTAGACTTGCCTTATTCTCAAAGAGATTCTTGATTAAAACAATGCAATTAGTGGGTGCAACTCCAAAATTTATTAGACGACCTTTTATTTGGAACGCTGTTGGTCAAGGAATTATTTCAGGATTGATTGCGGGTTCGCTTGTTTTAGCATTAGTCGTTTTGCTTGAAAGAGCCAATCCTTTGTTCGGTCAGATGACCGACATTAGAATATTTATAATTGTAATGGTTGCAATAATTTGTTTTGGAATCTTAATCACGGTGATGTCAACCTTTCTGGCTTTAAGAAAGTATTTGAGATCTAACCTTGATAATTTATATTAATTAACTTTGAAGTATGAGTGAAGAGAAAAATCTTGTTATTGGTAAAAAAAATGTGATGTTCATCATCATAGGGCTTGTGCTCACACTTGTTGGATTCTTCCTTATGATAGGAGGCGGATCTGATGACCCAAACGTATTTGACGGAGACGAAATGTTTAGTAATACGAGAATCACTATTTCTCCTCTCCTTGTTATCTGTGGATACGGATTGGTGATTTACGGAATCATGAAGAAAAACAAAGTGAATTCTATAGACAATGAGTCCATTTGAGGCAATCGTCTTTGGTATAATTCAAGGACTCACTGAATTCTTACCCGTTAGTAGTAGCGGACATCTTGAACTTGCAAATACTGTATTAGCAACTGATCTCGACCCTGAAAAGAGTATGATGATGACTGTTGTTCTTCACTTTGCTACAGCCTTAAGTACAGTTATAGTATTCCGAAAAGAGTTGATCAGAATCTTTCTTGGACTGTTCCAATTCAAATGGAATGATGAAACAAAATTCTCTATAAAGATTGTTCTTTCAATGATTCCTGCAGCAGCTGTAGGCGTTTTACTTAATGACGAGATTGAGTCCTTTTTCGGAGGACAAGTGCTCTTAGTTGGGTTCATGTTATTGCTTACTGGTGGATTATTATTTCTAGCAGATCGCTCTACGAAAACTGACAAAGATGTCAGCTTCAAGAACTCTCTCTTAATTGGGATATCTCAAGCAATTGCAATATTGCCAGGGATCTCAAGATCAGGGGCAACAATTTCAACGGCAGTACTTTTAGGAATTGACAGAGAAAAGTCTGCTCGTTTTTCATTTTTAATGGTAGTCCCATTGATTTTTGGGAAGATGGCAAAAGACTTAATGAGTGATGACTTTACCATGACAGGAATTGAGACGACTCCTCTTATAATTGGATTCTTTACCGCGCTCATTACTGGATTGATAGCTTGTACATGGATGATTTCTTTGGTTAAAAAAGCCAAGTTGAAATACTTCTCTTTCTACTGTTTCGCCGTAGGTTTAGCAGCAATAACATATTCTCTTGTTAATGTCGGATAAAAGAAAATTCGATTTCAAAACAGGCGAAGTTCTTCTGGTCAACAAACCGTTGGATTGGACGTCATTTGACGTAGTTAACAAACTTAGATACAGCATTAAAAGGCGTTTAGACGTTAAAAAAATCAAAGTTGGGCATGCAGGAACACTTGACCCTTTAGCTGATGGTTTATTAATCCTTTGTACCGGTAGAAAAACAAAGACTATTGAAAGTTTGATGGGCTTAGAAAAAATTTACTCAGGTGAAATTACATTGGGCTCTACGACTCCATCATATGACTTAGAGACCGAAATCAATGGCACTTTTCCAACAGATCATTTCACACCAGAATTAATAAAAGCTGAAGTCAATAAAATGATTGGTGAATACGATCAACTTCCACCCATATTCTCTGCTAAAAAAGTAAATGGCAAAAAGGCCTACGACTTAGCAAGAGCAGGTATTGAAGTTGAACTCAAGCCTAAAAGGGTTAGCATATCTAAATTTGAAATTGTCTCTTTTGAAGACAACAAATTGAAATTTATAATCAACTGTTCAAAAGGAACTTATATCCGATCAATTGCTCATGACTTAGGTGAAAACCTCAAATCTGGAGGACATCTTTCAGGCTTAAGAAGAGAAGGAATAGGAGAATTCTCTTTAACGAATAGTCATACAGTTGAAGAATGGATTACGATAATTGAGGAATCTGAAGTGCTTAATAATGAAGCAAATTAAATTTATTTAAAGCTTCTAATTTGAGTGAAGGCTTATCTTTGCATAAATGATGACTGTCAAAGAAATAAAGGCCAATGTCGCAGATGAGATGACTCTCTTTGAAGAAAAGTTCAAGGAGTCAATGAAATCTGACGTAGCACTACTTGACAAAATCACACATTACATTATCAAACGAAAAGGGAAGCAAATGAGGCCCATGTTTGTTTTCTTAACAGCAAAAGCTCTTAATGGAGAAGTCAAGGAAACGACTTATACCGCTGCCTCTTTGATAGAACTGTTACATACTGCTACTCTTGTTCATGATGATGTCGTTGACGATTCAAATGAAAGAAGAGGTTTCTTTTCCGTCAATGCTTTATGGAAAAACAAAATCGCCGTTTTAGTAGGTGATTATTTACTTTCTCAAGGTCTTTTGCTATCTGTAGACAAAGAGCAATTTCAATTATTAAAAATCGTTTCTACTGCAGTGAGAGAGATGAGTGAAGGGGAATTACTTCAAATAGAAAAGGCAAGAAAACTAGATATTACGGAAGAAATATACTTTGACATCATCAGACAAAAAACAGCATCACTAATCGCTTCATGCTGCGCTGCTGGTGCCTCTTCTGTCACCAATGACCAAGACTTGGTTTCGAAAATGAAGCGTTTTGGAGAATTAGTAGGTCTCGCCTTCCAAATTAAAGATGACATATTTGATTACGGGAGTTCAGAAAAAATTGGAAAGCCGACAGGGAATGATATCAGAGAGCGAAAAATGACTCTCCCTTTGATCTACACCTTGAAACATGCCGATAAATCTAAAAGGAAAACCTTGATTAACATTGTAAAGAATCACAACGAAGATACTTCTCAAGTAAAAAAGGCAATAAAAATAGTCGTTGAGTCCGGAGGCGTTCAATATGCTCACGGAAAAATGATTGAACTCAAGACTCAGGCGCTTGACTTAATTGCCGACCTTGAAGAGAATGACGCTAAAAAAGCCTTGGTTGGATTAGTAGAATACACCGTAAACAGAGAGAAATAATGAAGTTCTTATCATCCATTTTATTCGTTTTAATTCTTTGTTCATGTGCAGAGGAAGTTACTGAAACTGAAGATTTATCTAACAATTTAATTGAGGAAGTAGCTATTGACACTACTCCAGACCCAACAGCACCAGGGCAATTCAAAGAATACTTTCCGAACGGAGCTTTGAAAATTGAAGGAAAGAATAATGCGGAAGGAAACCGCAATGGTTTATGGATTTCATATTACGATAACGGTATTAAATGGAGCGAATCATATTACGATAATGGTATCCGAGATGGCCATTCTCTCACTTTTTTCCCGAATGGTGGAATTAGGTATATAGGTGAATACAAAAACGACATCAAGATTGGCTTATGGAAATTCTATGACGAAGCCGGAGAACTAGTGAAAGAAGAACAGTTCTAGAGGCAACTTTCCCCTCTTAAAAACGTCTATAAAAAACCAAACAATAAAACATTAGTACCGTACACATTAAAAACTTCATTAAACTGTTGATTTTTAATACATTTGGTTGAAAGTAGTTTGGCCCAAAATTTGGATGCAATAATTACGTCAAGCTTAACGTTTGAAAGATTTAGGACTGCATCACGACCATGAAATATTTGAGTTGCTTCATATTGTCTCTTATTTTATCTGCAAATTTATTTGCTCAAGAAGAAATATGGATGCACCCAAACAGAGGTCAGTGGCATCAAAATATTTCATATCAGATTGATATTCCAGGTGGAGACCTCTTTCTTGAGAAGGATGGATTCACTTACAATCTGAATAATCTAGGAGAAGCTTACGATCATCACCACGAAGGAGAAGATCATCCAGAATTTCATGGACAAGTTGTCAAATCAAAGTTTGTTGGAGCGAATTCAAATCCAATTTTTGAAGAGCTCAATCAATCCAGTCATTACGAAAATTATTTCTTAGGTTCGGATACCACAAAATGGAAATCTAACATTTATGTATGCAACAGGGTTGACTATCATGAACTCTATGACGGAATAAGACTTTCAATGTATGAAGCAAATGCTACATTGAAATATGATCTTTTCATTGCCCCAGGCATAGACCCATCCATCTTTAAGGTAAAATATGAAGGACAAGACGGTATTCATATAAATGAAAATGGAGAACTCGTTTTATCAACTGAACTAGGCACTATCACAGAGAAACATCCATATGCATACCAAATCATTAATGGCATAAAACAGAAAGTTGAGTGTGAATTCTTGCTGATTGGTGATGAAATGCAATTTCAATTCCCTGAGGGATATGACATTTCTGAAGAACTTATAATTGACCCCGAATTAGCATTTTCAACTTTTACGGGAAGTGCTTCTGATAATTGGGGAATGACGGCATGTCCCGATAAAAACAAAAATTTAATTGCTGGTGGAATCGTATTTGGTTCAAGCTACATCAACGATCCCGGTGGATATGACAATGTTTTCAACGGTGGACAGGTAGATGTAGTAATTACCAAATACAATTCTACAGGTTCTAATTTCATTTTCTCTACACACTTAGGTGGTGATGCAAGTGAAACACCTCACAGTTTGATCGTTAATGATGACAACGAACTTTATGTGATGGGTGCAACAGCATCATCAAACTACCCTTGCACGGGCAGTGCTTTTCAAAATTCTCATGCCGGCGGTTCTTCTATCACCGTGGATGGAATCACATTTACAAATGGCGCGGATATTTTTATTACAAGATTAACAGAAGCTGGTGATGGATTATTAGGAAGCACATATTACGGTGGAAGTTCAACTGATGGCATGTCGACTGCCAGCAGTGACATAGCATTTAATTATGGTGATCAGCTTAGAGGTGAAGTTATGGTAGATGCAAATTCTAATGTCTACATTAGTTCAACAACTCAATCATCCAATATTCAGATTAATGGAGGGTTTCAAACATCATTATCAGGAACGCAAGATGCGGTTATAGCTAAATTCAACACTAATTTATCATCCCTATTATGGAGTACTTACGTTGGTGGTTCTGGTGATGAGTCGGGAAATTCAGTTCAGTTAACAACTACAGGTGATATTGTTATTGGTGGAGGAACGACAAGTTCAAATTTCCCAAATACTGCAGGACAGTTGAATCCTGGATTTCAAGGAGGGAATACGGATGGCTATGTAATGAAATTCACTTCTCCTACCTATGCTAACCCCATAGCTACCTATGTCGGTACAGCAGATTATGACCAAACGTACTTTGTTCAATTAGATATTGATGATTTCATATATCTCTATGGTCAGACCAAAGGAACTTACCCTATTTCAGCTGGTGTTTACAACAATCCTAACAGTGGGCAGTTTATTCATAAGCTTTCAAATGACCTAACAACAAGTGAATGGTCATCTACTTTTGGTGCAAGTTCTGGAAATGAGGAACTTTCGCCAACCGCCTTTTTAGTTTCAGATTGTTATGAGATTTACATTGCAGGATGGGGAGGTAATACCAACGCAAATAATTCATCTGCTGACAATAGCTCAAGTAACGGGATGCCTATCACAGGAGATGCTTACCAACCGACAACCAACGGATCAAATTTCTTCTTGGCACTTTTCACGCAAGATATGGCTGATCTAAAATATTCTACATACATGGGAAGTCTTAATGGTTCTGGTGATCACGTTGATGGCGGCACAAGTAGGTTTGATAAGCAAGGTGGAGTTTACCATGCAGTCTGTGCTGCTTGCGGAGGAAATGTCAACGGATTCCCAACAACACCAGGTGCCTATTCTGAAACTAATCAATCTTCAAATTGCAATATGGCAGCCTTCTTATTTGAGCTTTCGAAAATAGAAGCCACCTTGAGTACAGGAACACCAGTAGTTTGTATTCCAGATCCAGTAATTTTTGAAAATAATTCTGAAAATGGTGACATATTTGAATGGAACTTTGGAGATGGTACACCTAATTCATTCGACTTTGAACCAACTCATTTCTATACAGATCCCGGTACGTATACTGTTATGCTAATTGTATCAGATGCTGCAGCCTGCTACTCACCTGACACTGCTTACATTGAGGTCATCATACAATTATTAGAAGCAGAAGCTGGAACACTCTTAGACACCATCTGCCCAGGAAATTCTGTAGAACTTTACGCAATTGGGGGAGACACCTATGTTTGGGGGCCGGCAGAATTCTTGAATACTCAAACTGGTTCTAACGTAATCGCAACAATTTGGGAGGCAACAACATTTACGGTTGATGTGATCAGTGTTTGTGGATCGAGTCAAATTGAAGTTACTGTTGAAGTGTATGGCGCAGATGCGAGTTCGGGATTAGACACTGCTATTTGTGTGGGAGGATCTGCACAGCTTGCTGCGAATGGAGGCGGTACCTATGATTGGAGCCCAGGTGGCTCTCTGGATGACCCGGCAGCCGCAAACCCCGTTGCTACACCGTCAATAACAACGAACTACCTAGTCACCATAATAACGCCTGAGGGTTGTGAGATTAATGACACCACCCAAGTTTGGGTAGACCAGGACTTACCTTTCCCTTCTTTATCTGATGAAGTTAGTATTTGCCTAGGTAGTAGTACCCAAATCATTGCGGGTGGAGCCACATCTTACCTTTGGTCGCCAGATTATAACATTAGTGAGGTTGATGTCTATAACCCCTTTGTGAATCCTTTAGTGGATACGCTCTACAATGTCTCCTTTACTAATGCATGTGGAACGACTTATGATTCTGTTCAAGTAAATGTAATTACGGTAGATGGAACAGTTTCGCCTGATACCACAATTTGCAGAGAAGGAGAAGCAGTGCTAGTCGCAAGCGGTGGAGTTCAATACCAATGGTTTCCTACAGGAGGCTTGAGTGATGCTAATGATTCAATAACGAATGCGAGTCCTGGTTCTGACACACAGTACGGAGTAATTATTACCGATCAGTATGGATGTTCTTTGACACTTACTACAAATGTATTCTTATATGACACACCTCAGATTGTTGTATCACCTGCTGTTTATGCCGTACAAGGTGATTCAATTCAACTTTGGGCAGAAGGAGATGGTGTGATATTCTGGTCACCGCCCTATAATATTAGTTGTGCTCATTGTGTTGACCCTTACGTTTGGCCGGAAATTGAATTTGTTTATACAGCAACAATAACGGATGAGAACGGATGCATCAATACGGGAGATGTCCCAATCTTCTTTGACCCACTGTTATATATCCCTAATGCGTTCACGCCAAATGGAGATAGCTTTAATAATTACTTTAAGGCGCAAGGAGTCAATATCATTGAATTTGAAATGCTCATTTTTAACCGTTGGGGTGAAATCGTGAAGACTCTTAGTTCTCTAGACCAAAACTGGGACGGAACTTATCACGGTGTTCCGGTAAAAGATGATGTATATGTTTGGCAAGTAAGATATGTTGATCTCAAAGAAGATGCACATACGCTCAGAGGACATGTTACCGTTCTTAAATAGCTTAAGCGAATCTTTGATCTACTTCCATCACATGATTACATGACGAACAAGTTCTGTGCTCTTCTGACTGATAGAACTCTTTGAACCTTGGCTGAAAATCTTTCTCAACGTTGTGTAATTCAAAGTAAGTAGCATGTAATTGATTATTACAGTTATCACAGAACCACATCAACCCATCTTTGAAGTCAGTGCCTTTCCTTACTCTCTCAATGACTAAACCTACTGAACCAGCAGGACGAACAGGATTGTGAGGAATTTTAGCAGGTAAGAGAAACATCTCACCAGCTTTAATCTCAATCTTTTGAGCTTCACCGTCAACTTGAGCGGTAACAACAATATCACCTTCTAATTGATAGAAGAGTTCTTCTGTCTCATTGTAGTGGTAATCCTTACGAGCGTTAGGGCCACCTACAACCATAACTATGTAATCACCTGAAATTGTATACAGATTCTTATTAGAAACCGGTGGTTTCAATAAATCTCTATTGTTGTCAATCCATTCTTGAAGATTAAAAGGTGCTGCTAATGCCATGTTGCTAATTTTTGTTTAAAGTAATAAAAGGTGTTCAATTAAGAAAAAGTATGGGCAAAAAAAATCCCCGCTCTGGAAAACCAGAACGGGGATCTTAATTTATTTAGAGGTCGTTATTGTTTAACAACTCTTACTTCTTGGATAGAATCTTCAGAAGTTAATCTTACGATATAAACACCGTCTTCAACAGTATTCATGTTCATCTCTAAGTTTCCGTTGTATCCTGAGTAAGACTCAGTGTAAACAACTTTCCCTTGGATATCCATGATATCAACAGTGAAGTTAGTATTCATGTTAATGTTCGTAATTGTCAAGATATCCTTAACTGGGTTAGGGTAAACCTCAAGAGAGATTGTGTTTTCTTCAATTCCAACACATCCCGAAACAGTAACTAATACCGTTGCATCATCAGCACAAGCACCATTGTCTACTGTATAAGTGAAGCTATATACTCCTGGAGTCACAGCATATGGATAGAAAATTCCATTTACTAAGTTTCCAGTAGCGTCATCATCAGACCAAGTTCCACCAAATGTAACCGCTCCAATTAATTCTTGAATAAGTACAACATCAGTATTAGGACAAGTTGTTACAACTCCGTCACCACCAGCATCTGGAATAGAAGACCAGTTATAAACAACTGCAACAGTATCATAGCTACAACCGTTAGTTACAACATACTCAAAGTTATAATCAGCACCTTCAACAAGTCCAGTTAAGAACATTGTACTATCAGTTGCTGTGAATGACTGAGTAGGGTTTGTCGCGTTTGGATAATACCAAACACCGTTTCCACCGTCAGTGTATCCCGTAAGTGCATCAAACAAGTTGTTTGCGTCATTAGTACAAATTGTACCAGCTACCGCAGTACCTGCGTCAATAGTTACACATGGAACTTCTTTTCTAACGAAGAAATCATCTACTAATAAATCATTATAAAAAGCAGATCCGGCTCCACCACCTGGGTTCTCATTTTGAACTAATCTAAATTGAGTAATTCCAGGGATTCCTGCAGGGATGTCATAAACAATCTCTAACCAAGATCCGTTGTTTCCACCATACTCTCCTAAAAGAGTCCAGTTCACACCATTCCAAACATCTAGAGTGATTGTATTTTGAACTTCGTCATTAACGTTATTACTAAAAATCCAATATCCAGCTTGGCCAGCTCCTAAAGCTGAGATATCAATCCAAGGAGAAATAAGTTCGTTAGTTCCAATTCCACCTGAAGCATCAATCCAAGCATAGTTTCCATTTCCTGAAGTATGATCTACAGCTCCGGCAACACCGTAATCAGGTCCACCTCCACCAGAAACATTGAATGACCAAGGTTCAACACCTGTGTTCGTCCAACAGTTTGGTGTAGCAGTAGCAACATCAAAAGCTTCATCATAAGGAGCAACGAATGTTCCACATAAAGTAGTGAAAGTATAAGGTCCTGACCAAACAGAAGAATCACCTGCTCCACAAATACCTTGTACATAGAAATCATAGGTAGTTCCAACACCTAAACCAGTTGCATAATAAGGGTTAGTTGAAGTTGGGTTAACACCACCTGCAGAGTTACCTGTTCCAGGCATGAATCCAGTAGCTCCCCACTCAAGTGCCCATTCAGTTTCAGAACCAGCAGCTTGCCAAGTTAAGTTAGCTGCCGTAGTTGTGATGTTGATTGCATTTAAGTTAGTAGGTGCAGGACAAGACGTTAATGTAGTTACACAGAAAGGTCCAACCCATGCAGAAGAGCTATCAGGAGTTGATCCACAATTAGCTTGTACATAAAAACAATAACTAGTTTCTGGCGTTAAACTTGAAATACTTTCAGTAGTATTCGTAGTCAGAATTTGTGTCCCAGTTCCTAAAGTAAATCCGTTCTCACCATATTCAACTGTCCAATCAGTTTCAGTTCCACCAGGAGTGAAAGTGAAATCAACAGAAGTTGTAGTAAGGTTAGCGAATACACCAGCAGAAGGATCAGTACAGAAAGTAGGTTGAGTCCAAGTATACGGGCCTGTGTAAGTAGAAGAATCTCCTACACCACAATCAGCTTGTACATAAAACTCATAAGTTTGACCAGGTATTAAACCAGGTACCATTTCTGGGAATGCGGTTACACCAGTAACTAAGTTTGAACCTGTTCCACCCGGAGTGAATCCAGCATCTCCCCATTGCACATTCCAAGAAGACTCAAGTCCACCTGGAGTCCAAATTAATCCAGCATTAAATGGATTACCACCCATGGTATCCAAACCAGCTGGGGCTACACAAGTAGGGTCAGTAGTAAATGCGGTTGGTCCAACCCATAAAGAGAAGGTATCAACAGGTGCTACCAAATCACATACAGCTCTAACATACCAATCGTAATCAGTAGAACCAGTCAATCCGGTAACAGTAGTATCAGATCCTAAGACGATTCCATAAGCCTGAGTACCAGAACCTAATAGCATTCCTGCTGTTCCGTACTCAACATCCCATTCAACTTCGATTCCACCAGCAACCCAATCAAACATTGAAGTTGTTGCTAAAGGAGCAGTAGTTAATCCTGTTGGTATAGGACAAACGGGTAAAGTTGTGAAAGAATAAGCTCCTCCAGAACAAGGGTCACCTACGGCAGTAATATAGACGTCATAAGACGTTTCAGGGTTTAATCCAGTCATTGTTGTATCTGCACCAGCAGTTACATTTAAGATTGTTCCAGAACCTGGAGTAAATCCTGAAACTCCATATTCAAATACCCACTCAGTTTCAGCACCAGCGGCTGTCCAAGCGACATCTGTAGATGAGAATGTAAGGTTTGAACCATTAATTCCAGAAATAACTGGTTGTGGTACACCTCCAACTAGGTAATCAAGTTCCCAATCGAACGCAGTATTATCCCATTCATCTCCCCACTCAATATAGTAAGTTGTTCCTGCAGTCACGGCTAAACCGTAAACTCCAGATGCACAACATCCTAAAGTACATCCATCATCATCAGCAGCAATTGTCTCAATTTCCGCTGAAGGACATGTGTTTTCATAAATAAAGAGGTCAGTATCTGACCCACTTATACACGAGTGCACGTCAACAGTTCCTGTACAAGGCGCTGTAAATGAATACCAATCGGCAGCAACACCACCATCATTATTGATTGCACCTGATCCAGTATTTGGTCCATCCGCACTATGCAGACCGGGCCCAATAGCAACGGCAGAGTTACAATCATCTCCTTGTGCAGTCGCAGTCATAGTAAAGCCTGCTAAAAGCCCAAGAAAAAGGTAAATTTTTCTCATAATAAATCGTTTTTAATTAGAATAAAGTTAATTCGTTTAAGCGGCGAAGTTAAGACAATGTTATGTTACGACAAAATCATTTATCAAATAAAAACAGACATTTAGGCGTGACATCAGAGGATTGTTAAATTTTCAACATCACTCATATTAAGTCACTTAAAAAACAACAGCTTAGCTTGGTTGCTCGACACGACAATAAAGTCATTGATCTGTTTCATATCTTTTACGTCAGAATTAGCAAAGAAGCCCGATTTGGAAATCGGGTATTCATCAAACTCTCCATTTCCCTTGCCTAAAAGGATGAATCCTGTTCCGGCATCATACCTTACTGTTTCAACTTCGGCACCATAGTTATTGCCAGCACCGATTATATCAAGAATTCCATCTTTATTAAAATCAGTTATAATAACAGCATTAAGAGGAGCTTTTTGGCAACTATTTGGCAAAGAACTTAGCTTGTAACTACTGCCCTGACTCATCAAAATTCTACTATCAAAATCGATGGCTGAAAAATGAAGTGCCTTGTCTAATTTATCTTGACCGTAAATTTCACTCAATTCTGCAGTAGCATATTCTCCATAAGTCTTAAATTTTTGCGAAACAAAGGGCATTTGTTCTGTAGAACATTGTTTTCCTCTTACCGGGTAACATGTGTTGTCTTGATATTTCGCAAGAACAATATCGTATGTTCCATTTTCGTCAAAATCATGCGTGTAAATTTCAAGAGGATGTCCTTCGGAAGGATGGAACTTATTATTCTTTCCAATGTTTCCAAAAATAAAATCGGGCTTTCCATCATTATTTAAATCATCCGTGGTTACAGAAGACCACCAACCTATTTGATCTTGAGTATTATAATTTAAGGTGATGTCCGTAAATAAACCTCCATCATTTCTGAAAAATGTTGGCGCCATCCACTCTCCTACGACAACCAAATCCAAATCATTGTCATCATCTAAGTCTACGAATTCACAATCGGTAATCATTCCAGGCCCCATGATCGCTGGAGACTTCCCTGTTACATCAACAAATTCACCTCCTACATTTTCTAAGAGATAACTTCTTGGAGCAAATGGATAAAACCCGGGAGTCTGCCTTCCACCAATAAAAAGATCTGTGTCACCGTCATTATCATAGTCTCCTGCGACAACTTTTTGACCAGAGGAAACCATTTTCGGTAATTTACTCGAGGTGTTGTTAAATCTACCTTCTCCTTCATTGATATAAAGTTGGTCTTCCATTCCTGGATCATCAAAATTATACTCATTCGAACCGGAAACAACATAGATGTCTAAGTCTCCGTCATTATCAGCATCAAACATTACCGATCCCATTTCTTCTCTCTTCTTTTGGCTTTCCCACGGACCATGAATCAATTTGAACCCTTCTCCTTCTGCAATGAAGAGCTGACCTGAAAAACCACGAGAGCCCGACAAATAAAAATCATCTTGACCATCTTCATTAATATCACCTTTGGATAAGAATGGACCTAATTGAGACATCTTGTTAGGTAACAGAACTTCACGTTCAAAATCATTGACTAATTGCTCCCTATGAGTAATGTTGAGCACCTCTAATTCTGTTAGGAGTGTTTTCTTTTTTTCGTTACGAACAAAATTTTCTATTGCCTGCGATTTACTAATCATCACTAATTGATCAGCTTCTAAGCTCTTCATTGTTTGTTGAGAATTATCCGGCCAAATGATTGTCACCTTCTCAACTTTCTCGTTGGAGGCTAAGCCAAAATGAACTTTATGGGAAACACTGCTCTGGTATCCTCTAACAGTTCTGAATTCATTTATTTGAATCCCCTCCTTCGTTTCGATTTTAATGACGGTACCTTCCGCCAATACATCTTCGAATTGAAAATCTATGAAGTGATTTCCACTTGAATTGTTTTCTAAAACAAAAGCCCTCTCATCAATATTATTTACAACCAAATCTAGATCACCATCTCCATCTAAATCACTATAAATTGCACCGTTGGAATTGACCAATTGATCTGTGTTCCAATCTTGATTTACATTCGTAAATGTCAAATCACCATTGTTCATGAACATGTAGTTTTCAACTTTAGTTTGAGGCATTAAATCCAAAACGTCAGCAAAACTCTCAACTTTTACATTCTGTGGGTTATAACCATTTGTGAAATCGTTATCTCTGGAATCTCTTCTATATCCATTCGTGATATACAAATCCTTCAATCCGTCATTATTAAAATCTGCAAACAAAGGTGCCCAAGACCAATCTGTTTTTGATATTCCTGCCATTTGAGCGACATCAGAGAAAGTGCCGTTACCATTATTCATCTGAAGACAATTGAACATAAACTGATGATGATAGCCTGCTTTCACCGTCTCCCAAAATTTTACAGTGCTCATTCCGCCCATGTTCTTCTTGGATCTTACATGATCATTTGAAACCATATCCACACTAAAAATATCTGGGAAACCATCATTGTTAAAATCTGAAACATCATTACCCATGGAGTAATTAGACATATGTTTCATTCTTTTTTGGGATTCGTCTACGAATGTACCATCTCCCTGATTGATATACAGATAATCTGGCGCCATGTAATCATTCGAAATATACAAATCAGTGAAACCATCTCCATTAAGATCTGAAGCAGCAATTCCAAGACCAAAAGAATAATTACTTATTCCACATTTTTTTGTGACATCAACAAAGTGACCATCAACATTCTCAAAAAGTTTATCAGAGAATGGACTTCCGTTTTGTATTAATTCATTTATTTCCCCTACTACTCTTTTTGGTCCGCCAGAGTTAGAGGTATTATAGGGGTGATTGAGAAGATATAAATCTAAATCTCCATCATTATCTTTGTCAAAAAAGAGTGATTGGGTAGTAGTCGTCTCAATTTCTAAACCATATTCTTCTGCTTTCTCAGTGAATGTTTCATCTTGGTTATTTATAAAAAGAAGATTGGCCAATAATTCGCCATTTTCTTCTGGACCGGATCTAGAGACATAAATATCTAGCCAACCATCCCCATTGACATCTTGCATTAGCACACCTGTATGCCAACCTTCTGAAGACTTAGCCCCAATTGCAGATGAAGTTATATCTTTAAACTTCAAACCGCCTTGATTCAAATAAAGTTTATCAGAAACCTGATTTCCTGAAAAATAAAGATCTTCTAAGCCATCATTATTAATATCTCCAACGGCAACTCCTCCACCATTATATATGTATTCATAATTGAAGAAATTAAATGAATCTGTCTCTGTAATGTCATTAGAAAATTGAATTCCGGATTCTTCTGGCGAAAGTTCAGTAAAAGACATCTCTTTTTCGTTCGCGGTCGATTCAATTGAATCCTCCATCTCTGAATTTCCTGAGCACGAATAAAAAACTGTTATAACTGCCGCAAAATATATTACTCTTTTCATCTTATTTTCACTTAAAATATTCTAAACCTAAAACACTTCCACTATTTACACCAAGGAGAATTACAATTCGATTGTTAATCTTCAACACTGCTGATGACTTGACGTTTTTATATTCATTCAGCAATTGCGGTCTAGTAAACTCCGTTCCACCAATAACAAAATACCCAGGATTCCCATCATATCTTAAAGTTCCAGCTTCCGCTTCATGCTTACCTCCTAAAAACAAGAAGTCGCTCATACCATCTTTCGTAATATCGCATACCAAGGTGCTTGTTATTGGACCCAATTGATAAATGTTAGGTAATTCTACTAATTGAAAATCTCCATTTGTTATCACTAACTTTGAATTTGAGAAAGTTTGTGCGCTATAATGAAGTGCATTCTCAAGCTTTTCAGCCGAGTAAACACTTTCTAAACTAGCCTCAGAAAAGGCTTTATAAGTTGTGAATTTATCTTGAATAAACGACATTTGCTCGGACGAGCATTTTTGATCTCGAATTGGATACAGAATATCATCATCAGTTTTAGCAAGAACAATATCATTTGTTCCGTTGCCATCAAAATCATTCATATATATTTCTGTTGGCTGCTCTTCATTCGGATGAAACTCGTTATTGTTTCCAAGATTACCTAAAACAAAAGAAGCAGAACCGTCAATTTGCTCAATAAGATCGATTGAATTCCACCAACCTGTGGTTTTTAGCATTCCCAACTTTTCCGTTACGTTCATATAAACACCTTTATTATTTTCAAAAACTGTGACAGGCATCCATTCACCTACCAATATTAGGTCGAGATCATTATCATTATCATAATCGTATAATTCAGCATCAGTAACCATTCCTAAATTCATGAATTCGGGAGCCAACTTCACTGTTTGATCAACAAAAGAACCTTCGTGATTAATCAAAACTCGAGAGGATGTTGGAGACGGATACGATTTTGGAGTTTGTCGACCGAAAACCAATAAATCCATCCAGCCATCATTATTAAGGTCTTGGCTGATCGCCTTCTGGCCACTTTCAAAATTATTAGGAATTGCCTCTTCATTCTTTGTGAAATTCCCTTTTCCATCATTCACATAAAGTCGATCTTTTAATAAGATGTCTCCTGCTGCGACTTCATTTCCTCCACTCACTACAAAGAGGTCATTATCTCCATCATTATCACAATCAAAAATGACACTCTCCATATCTTCCATCCCTATGTCATTTTTCCAAACACTTGATGTATCAGCGATAAATTCTCCAAATGAAGTTTGATAATAAACATTTAATTGTTGCCCTTTCGGCCCACCAATAAAAATATCTTCTAATCCGTCCATGTTCAGATCACCAGTAGTAATGAACGGACCCAAATTTGACATTTTATGTGGTAATAATAACTCATCTGAAAAATCATTATAATCCATCTCTTTATGTCTATGTTTTAATCCATAAACTTTAATTTTTTCCAGATTTCTCGTAATCGTTTTATAATAATTTGGTGACTCTACAGACCCTGATTTCTTTATAGTTAAACTTTGGTTTGGAGAAACCTCTCTTAACACTGATTTCTCATTTAAACTCCACCGTACTATAATTGAGTCAATAACCTCATTATCTCCGATTCCAAAATTTAATTTAGCAGACATTGAAGATTGATAGCCATGAACTCTTTGCATCTCACGATATTGAGTTCCACTCTCTGTGCAAATTTCAACTTTAGCTCCTATGGCGTCTATATTATTGGAAGACCCAACTAACTCAATATTTAAAAAATTACCTTGCATTTTATTTTCAAAGATGAAGGAATTATCATTGATTGAATTACAAACCAAATCTAAATCTCCGTCATTATCAAGATCACCGTAAGCCGCGCCATTCACGTTAATTCTCTCTTCTATGTCCCAATCTTTTGATTTGTTAGAGAAAGTGAGATCCTTGTTGTTTTTGAAAACATAATTTTGAAGTTTATTAGATGGAATCAATTTTTGAATTTCGTCAAAACTCATTTCAACATTTGAGTTTTGAATTTCCTTCTCATAGAGTTTATTGAAGTCTCCGTCTTCAATATCACGAACTATTCCATTCGCAATGAAGATATCTTGAAAGCCATCATTATCGAAATCGGCAAATAAAGAGGCCCAAGATCGATCTGTTTTTGATACACCTGCAAATTGAGCCATTTCAGAAAACCCATTCGCACTATTCAATTGAAGGCTGTTTGACATGAATTGATATAGTTGTTGCCTTTTTACCACGGAACAAGCATTGTCATCACCATAACCCATTTTATTTCTCATCCAGCGAGCGCGATCTTCGCTTACAACATCCACTGTTAAAATATCTAACCACCCATCATTATTAAAATCTGCGACATCTACACCTGCAGAATTCAGAGAAATGTGCTGGAATCGCTTTCTCAACAGATTTCTAAATTTTCCTTGTCCAGAATTTTCAAAGTAACAGTCGGCTTCTACTCCATCATTAGTGACATAAATATCTTGTTTAAAATCATTATTCAAATCTGAGATCATTACACCTAAACCATTTCCTTTTGAATTAATCCTTGACAATTTGGATTGATCAGAAAACTTTCCGTTGTCATTAATCATCAATTTGTCATTTCCTAATTCTTTCTGAATCTTATTCTTTAGGAATTTCTTTTGAGCGTTCTTTCTTTCATTTAAATGATTTAGAATATACGCATCCAAATCTCCATCATTATCGGCGTCAAAAAATACTGTTTGCGAAGTAGCACTGTTATCATCTAAACCAAATTTTTTCGCCTCATCAACGAAAGATTTACCTTCTTGATTGATGAACAGTTTGTTTCTTTTCTTCTCTAAATTATTGGAAGGGCCAGCGCAGGACACATAAATATCTAACCATCCGTCATTATTGATGTCCACCATGGTCACTCCGGTATGAAAATCAAAGCTCTGGTTTTTAAAATATTCACTCGTAACATCTTTGAATTTCAAGTTACCTTGATTCAAATATAATTTATCGTCAACTTGATTGCCTGTGAAGTATAAATCTTCTAATCCGTCATTATTGACATCTCCTATTGCAACACCTCCGCCATTATATAAATTTGAATAACTCAGACCGTTTAAGGTGTCATCTTCAGTAATTTGATTCTTGAATTTCACCCCGGATTCCTTAGCTGAAAGCTTTTTGAAGCCTTGCCCAAAAGCAGAATTCAATCCAAAAATTAATATTGTAATTAACGTTATTCTCATTCTCTCTCTAAATTTCGCTACAAAAATACGATATTCTATATGATAATCAAACTGATAATACTCAGTTAAATGTCCTAAACAAAAAAACCTCAGAATCTCAATTGATTGAGATTCTGAGGTTTTAAATCTTTTAATCTAGTTATTGCTTAACGACCTTGACTGATTGGGAAAGTTCATCTGAACTTATCTTAAGGAAATAAACTCCTGCTGCTAAATCAGAAACATCTATTGTCGCAATCTTCCCATTCAAAGTCACCAGTGATTCTATCAACTGTCCATTAATGGATAATAGTTGAATAGTCACGTTCTCTGCGTTCGCATTGAATTGAATATTCAAATTATCTTTTACCGGATTCGGGTAAACGGCTGTAAGAAGATCAAACTCACCAAAGCCCGCACAGTCAATTAATTGAACGTTCACAATACTTGAATCAGCAGGGCATCCGCCATTATCTATAACATACCAGTGATTATAAATGCCTGGAGCAGCTCCTGTATAGTTGATGAGACCATCAACAAGTGTATCACCATTAATATCTTTCCAGATACCACCTAATGTAATCGTCCCTGATAGCCCAGTGAATAGATTCACCGTTTCATAATCACAAACTTGAGTGATGATTCCACCATTTCCTAAACTCGGCAATTCGTGAATTGTAATTGAAGTTTCAGTAGTATCATCATCACATTGATTCATATCTAAATAAAAGAATGGATATTCTCCTACAGGCGTACCTGTCAAATCAATTGTGGATGCAAATACATTTCCGGGTGCAACAACTGGATTATACCAAGTACCGCCCGTAGTTTCATTATTTTCAATTGTAGAGAACAAATCAAACACACCAACATCATTACAAACATCTAATGGAAGTGGATCTCCTGAAAAAATCGGAGGAATCTCAGTTAAAGTCAGAGGGAAGATTCCTTCGTCTAAAGCAGTTTCTCCACCTACAACAATGTAATAGGTATTACCAGGAATTAAATCACACATGTTTAATCCTGCAGGATCAACACCTTGGCAAGTTACAAATGGATTTCCTGTTGCTCCATCCTTATAGATGAAACTACCGTAGTTCGTACAAGTAAAGACTTCATAAACCTCTAACATATTATTAAAATCTGTTCCGCAAGTACTAATTTCAACGTGACCAGAAGGTGGTGCGGTAAATGTGAACCAGGCTGTATTGAATCCAGCAGTAGGTTCGCCAACGTTTTCAGTTGCACCAACATTGGCAAAATAAGTTGTTGAGCCGTCTACTAGAACATTAATAGGTGAGCACTCATCATCATTTAAGATAGGTGTTGCATATTGGATTGGTCCAAACCAAGGATTGTTAACTCCACTTCCACAGTCTGCTTGAATGTAGAAATCATAAATATTACCATTTACTAAACCGAATGTTGTATCCGGAACAATAGTAACATTGCTTTGAGTTCCTGTACCAGGAGTATATCCACCAGTTCCATATTCTACAATCCATGCTGCTTCAAGACCTCCAGGTGTCCAAGTTATTGCTGCAGTATCATTACTTGTATAAGTAAATGACATTGCAGTTGGAGCAGGGCACGCAATTGCAGTTGAAATACTCACCGGACCAACAGGGATAGAAGTATCTCCACCACCACAGTCAGCATACACATAGATGTCATAATCAGTGTTATCAATCAATCCAGTTAATGTCTCAGGGTTATTAAAAGAACCAACTTGAGTTCCTGTTCCTGGAGTAAATCCAGTAGGACCAAATTCCATAATCCAGTTTGTTTCTGTTCCGCCATTTGTCCAATCTAAATCTACAGTTGTTGTCGTGACATTCGAAGTATTTAATAAAGTTGGTCCAGGACAAGAAATACAAGCTTCGACTTGAAATAAATCAATTGCCATATCACTCGTAAATCCAACCCCTCTTGTTCCGACAAACCTCATGTCAACAATGTTGCCAACGTAAGCGGTAAGATCTAATTCTACTTCAATCCAAGCCGCAGCTTCTGAAGTTTGCACTTGACCACTTTCTGACCAAATCTCAGTATAATTTACACCATCTGTAGATATCTCAAATGCAAGATTTCCCATATCAGCTCCATACATATGGTAAGCCCAAGAAACTCTTGCGGCATCAACCGTTGAAGTTAAGTTTGCAGAAGGAGGTGTCAGCGTATCAGTATCTCCTAAAGCTCCACCAGAACATTCTAAATAAATATAAGACGTACCACTAAAACCAGTTGAGGGACCAGTTAAAGCTGAAGAAGTGAAACCTGCTTGAGTGAACCATTGAGGATTAGTAACTGCCGTGTTCGTCCAATCTGTCGGAAATCCAGCTTCAAAGTCCTCTGAATATAATACTGATGCTGTTCCGCTACCACATACTAATGGAGGTAAGGGTTGGGCTACCGTTGGTTCATCTTCTTCGGCAATAGCAAAGTTTATGGAGAGTAATCCGAATAAAAGGAAGTAAAGTTTTCTCATTTCTAAGATTTAAATGGTTCAAATTCAGGGATGAAGATAAACTATTCCCGTTAATTGTACAACGCATTGTTTTATCCTTAACAAGAAGTTCAAAAAGGCTTTAGAAAAATTCCTCAATGAGCGAGGTTCAAATTAAAGTATGCTTACATTTGAAACATCAATTAGAAAACAAATGAATTTAGATTTATCACACAAAGTAGCCTTAGTTTGCGGAAGTACTCAAGGAATTGGAAAATCAGTAGCTTTAGAATTAGCTGAAATGGGAGCTGAATTAATTCTCGTTGCGAGAAACGAAGAGAAGTTAAAGAAGGTAGTTTCAGAATTATCTACTTCTGAGAATCAAAACCATTCATATATGGTAGCCGACTTCTCAAAGGCAGATGAACTCAAAGCTAAATTGGATACTTTTTTACCTGGTAAACCTGTTCACATTTTAGTAAACAACACTGGCGGACCAGCAGGCGGACCAGCTAACGAAGCTGACATTGATGAATTCAGAATTGCATTTAACATGCACCTAATTTGTAATCACATAATGGCACAAGCTGTTAAAGAGAAAATGAAAGAAGCTGGATACGGCCGAATCATTAATATTATCTCTACATCTGTAAAACAACCTCTTCCGAATCTTGGTGTTTCTAATACAATTAGAGGAGCAGTTGCCAATTGGAGCAAGACTTTGGCGAATGAACTAGGTGAGTTCAATATTACTGTAAACAACGTTTTACCTGGAGCAACTAATACTGTTAGATTGAAGTCAATCATTGAAAATAAGGCCGCTAAAACAGGAAGGTCTTATGATGAGATTTTGAATGATATGAGTAACGCCTCTCCTATGAAAAGGATTGCCCAGCCTGAAGAAGTTGCGAATGCTGTTGCATTTTTAGCTTCTCCTGCAGCAAGTTATATCAACGGAATCAATATTCCTGTTGACGGAGGAAGAACAAAAAGTCTTT
>JBLFXO010000005.1:0-32208 GCA_047609865.1 Arenicella sp. | reverse complement strand
CAAGAGATAGAGAATTTTATTGATGAAGTTCACCCAATTCACCGTGATGTTAAGTCATCAGCTTATTTGGGCGATTTATTGGTAACAGCTTACTCTAAGTTCTCTAGAAATAGAACCTTTGGTTACATGATAGGTAAAGGTTATTCAGTTAAGATTGCTCAATTAGAAATGGATATGATTGCAGAAGGTTATTACGCAACCAAATGTATTGTTGAAATCAATAAAGAGTATGGAGTTGAAATGCCGATTCTTGAGGCAGTCAATAATATCATCTATGAAAAGATTTCTCCTTTCATTGAGATTAGAATTCTAAGCGACAAATTGACTTAGTAAGTTTTGTTAGTCGCTTCTCTATGCAACCATAATGTCTGGTATTCTTCAGGCAAACCAGAATTAATCAGATCTACAATTGTTTGAGCCTTCACGTGACTTGCATTGTGTAATGTAAACTTTACCATCTTAACTGCAGATCCCATTGTAATCGTATGCACCCCACCACTCATAACAGAAAGGTTGGTTTCGTAAATTGAAGTGTCTGGTGTTACGTTAAAAACGTCCATGATACCATTCATTACTTCATCAGAAAGTTCACCTTCTAATTTCACGTCAGGATCAGTAGACTGCCCTTTGTAGCAAGAATTTATTTCTGTGACATATTGAAAGTGATTGCCGTCTAGAATGAAACCTGCAAATCCAGAACCCATATTTGAACCTAAACCAGCAAATGAATATCTCAATTGAAATCCGTCTTGCCATTTATCTTGTGAGAAAGAAATACATCCTAATCCCACTAAGAAAATCAATAGTGTTGCCTTCATTATTTTTTTGGGTTTTTAGCCAATAAAACATCAGCTTCCTCAATAAATTTAACTTCTTCTTTTCCAGGTACTGCACCTCTTGGATAACTAAGTTTTCCCAGAGCCGTTAAATTGAAATGATCCGTTTTAGCATCCTTTGCAGTATTAAACATCCAAACTGTTGGATATCCTGTGACTGAAAAAGCTTGTTGAAGTTCTCTATTTTGTTTTGCTAGCTCAGCAGGAAGTTGTGTTTTTCTTGGGAAATCTAATTCAAGAAGAATAACATTTGCTTTAGCCCATGTTACGAAAGCTGGTTTGGCAAAAACTTCTCTTTGCAATTTATGACACCATCCGCACCAATCAGATCCTGTAAAAAACCCAAAAATAGGTTTACCATTCTTCTCTGATAAAGTATGAACCTCATCTAAATCAGTGTACCAAGTTAAGGCATCATTTTCTTCTAAAACTTCTGTCTTATTTGAGTTGAATGAGCTAAGCACTAAGGCTATCAGGGCAACAAACACAACTAATACTGTCTTCTTCATGTTTCTAATTTACAAAATCTCTGTTACACTATAACGTATAAGATGATGGACGGTGTGTTAATATTTTGTTAAAGGTTTGAAAAATCAACAAGTTTAGTTGTTTCGCCAACCTTGAGAATGAGTTCAGTCGTTGATATTGTTTGTGTATAGCTATGGATGATTCCTCTGTTTTTATCCTTCGGTGACCAAAATTTTCTTTTTTGGATAATTGATCCATTTTCATCATCTATCACATAAAATATAGCCTCAGTCTTCTTAAGATTCTTTCCTGTTGGGCTTAGACCAGCATCTAAAGAGGATTCCAAATGATTGAACCCCATCAAGACAATACAGTCTTCGAAAAATCTAAAACTATTATTATTTACAAAATATTTGGAGGGGTCAAAAGGTAAAAATTTAGACCAGATTAAATTCCATTCAGAATCGTATCTCGCTATGTAAGCAGAGTTATAGATTGTTTTTTGGACATCAGAAACGTCATGACCAGAAATTAAGTGATCAGAATAAACAAAAAAAGAACCGTCATCTGCATGATGAATATTTAGAGCGTTATTGAAATAATTGAAAAACCCTTTCTTGTTTTCAAAATAACTAACACCATACTTTTTCAACAGGTCCAAATATTCGCTGCTAACAACCTCATTTTCTGCCACATAAATTTCTTTTTCACTGACAATTTGCCCATCAATTAAATTAAAATCAACAATCATTATACCTGAGCCAGTATAGTTTTCAGACTGAGGATCCATATTCTTGAACGACTGGGTGATTCTGATTTGATTATCATCTAAATTTAACTTTGAGGTGAAATCTCGAAAAACGAAATATTTTTTCTCTACAATTAATTTAGTTTCTTTAAATTTTTCTGATTCAACATCCAACCAATTTACAACTAAGTCAACTCCTTCTTTATTATCTCCGCCAACCGTATATTTTGTATCAACGTAGCGCACACAATATGGCACTTCATAAACAGGATCCAAAGAATATGTTTGGATACTGCCGTCAGTATTTAAAGGAAAGTCAAATTTATAAGTTACTTCAAATTCACTGTTAAGACTTAAGCCAATTACCTCCTTATTTTCGTCATCCAAAAAAGTCATAAAGTAGCCTTGCCTGAAACTTTCAAGAAACACCCAAGAGTTATACCCTAGAACTTTGGCATATTGACTTTTACTATTGCCATCTTTTTCACTAGAAGAGAATGAATAGATCTCAATTGGTTTTGCGACAGGCAACAAAGTCTCAGGTCTCCTTAGCAATATGAAAATCGCAAATTCATTTTCACTTTTCCCTTCTTCAAACTCACAGTAGTACGTTTCAACTAATTGTTCATTCAAATAATCACTATTTATTTGGGCGTATTTTTTAACGTTTGCCGGAAAATCAACTTTCAATTCTTTTTCTTCGATCACGCCATCTTTCTTTCCGGCTTTCATCAAAACTGCATTTTTTTGATACGTACGATAGTAAAGAAAAAGGTGGGATTCAGAAGAGTGGTATTTTGTTTTTGTAAAATGCGGTTTTTTTCTGAATTGAAAGTCGTTGATTTTCTGTGAGATAGCTATTGAAGAGCAAAAAACAATTATAAATGCAGTGACTATTGTTCTAATAAACTTACCCATAATAGTTTTAAAGTTAAATCAAACATCTAATGTTCTTCTGGCTTCATTAAACCCGCTTTCACAGCAACTTTAAGTGTGTTATCATCCGGAGGGATAGGGCAGAACCAACCTGTAGTATAAGCGCAATATGGATTGTATGCCAAATTGAAGTTTAATATCAATTCGTCACCTTCTGGAATCTCAAGGTCTAAATACCTGCCTCCTCCATAAGTTTCAAGGGCTGTTGTTTCATCTCGGAACGGAACGAAAAGGGAATTTTCATATCCTTCCATTTTGATGACTTTCAAATTTTGATAAGCGTATAAAATGCAGCTTTCACCATTGATTTCAAATGTAAGTTTAGCATGCTTCGCGAACATTTTTTCAGTTCCAGCAGATGTTGGCATCACAATAGTATCAGGTGACATAATGACTTCAAACTTAGCTGTCACTCTAAATGATAAGTCAACCGGAAAAAAATCATGCCCCTTGAATTTTCTGCGCTCTTTCTTTTTAAGAGGAGAAGTTTCTTTATCAAAATAGTGCTCATTCTGATCCGCCTGAAAATGTTGGATCTCTTTAAGTAAGGAATCTTTACTTTGACCAATTGAAAGAACTGGAATAAGCGAAATTAGAAGAATAAGAAAAGACTTCATCCTATTTTAAGACAAACTTATCTGTTCCTATTTTAGCACCCTCACACCAGATTTCAGCAATGTAATTTCCTTTCCCTGCAACTTCTTGCATCTTATAGAAAATACATACATCTGTTGGCTGATTCTGATAATTAATGGTCTTCTTATCTGAATAGATCATCTGTGCACCCGACTCACTTGTAAACGAATTACTTTGACCCGAATTCATGACGGTTCCTGAAGGTGTTATGACTCGCATGTAAATGGTTTTATTTCCTGGAGTTGCTATAGCATTCTCTCCCACAACAAAGCATGACCTTACATCTGTAGCACGAGATGCTTTGTCCGTTTCTTTAAATGAACCAGATCCTTTTTCTTTGATTCCGGTAGACAATATTGATGAGGCCACCAATTTAGAACCTTTGCTCACTTTATCTGCGAAATCATTTCTTTCTTGAGTAACATCTGTCAAGTTATTATTAGTGGTCTCCAAGTCTGACAATGTCGTAGCCAAGCTTTCAGTTAAGATTCCGTTCGCATAATTCAAGGAATCAATTGTACGTATATAATCTTTCATGATGTCTCTTAAGACATCCGTCTCTTCTTGAAGTTTACGAACTTTACTTGCATAATACGCTCTGTCTCCTTTCGCATCATCAAGCTCTAGCATCATTTGCGAAATCTTATCTTTTTGAGCTTGGATAGAATCGTTCATATCCCCATTATCGATTTCCATTTTATCATACATTGAAAGCATATTTGAAAGATTGTCTTTCAAATCATCTCCCATTTCTAATCCTGTATCATAAAGCATTTCATTCAATTCAGCTAGCTCTAATTCTTGCTCAGCAGTCAGATTTTGACAATCATTTATTTGGTCATTCTTTTCAGATAGTTTCCATCCAAGAAAACCTCCTGCAACTAATAACATTAGTATGATGATGATATAAGCACCACCTTTTTTCTTTTCTTTACTTGGCTCAATCTGAACCGGCTCAGGCTTAGCCTGTGACGCATCAATAAATGTTCCTCCTCCTTCTTCTTCACTCATAACATTAGGTTTTATTAACTATTGATCAATTTATCTCTTAGGTTTTGCATAAACTTTGAAGCATATACAAAATCAACTACTTCTTGATTATCGGTTTTTATGATCTCTTTATTGTCCCCTTGCCACCATTTTTTTCCTTCATTGATAAAAATAATGTGATCTCCAATCTCCATCACGGAGTTCATATCATGAGTAATCACCACTGTAGTCATATTAAACTCATACGTGATTTCCTTAATGAGGTTATCAATTACAATTGATGTTTTGGGATCAAGACCAGAATTCGGCTCATCACAAAAGAGATATTTCGGATTCATTGCGATAGCTCTTGCAATGGCAATACGCTTCTGCATTCCACCTGAACATTCAGCGGGAAACAAGCCATTCTTGTTTATAATATCAACCCTGTCTAAACAGACATTCGCTCTTTCTCTCATTTCATCCTTAGTCATGTCTGTAAACATTTTAAGGGGAAACATAATGTTTTCTTCAACGGTTAGAGAATCAAATAATGCAGAACCTTGGAATAACATGCCAATTTCTTTTCTAATTTCAATTCTTTCTTTACGATTCATGGCACAAAAATCTCTGCCATCATAAAGTACACTTCCTTCATCAACTTCATGCAAACCAACGATACACTTTGTTAAAACAGATTTACCTTGACCTGAACCACCAATTATAAGATTGACCTGACCTTCAGTAAAGGTCGCCGAAACATCAAATAGAATCTGAGTATCACCAAATGACTTAAATATGTTCTCTACATTAATCATTTATACAAGCAACAGTTGAGTGATTATATAATTCGCAACCAATATTGCAACAGATGCTGCAACTACAGCTCTTGTACTTGATCTACCTACCTCTAAGGATCCGCCTTTCGTGTAGTAACCAAAATAACAAGCAATTGTAGTAATTAAGAATCCGAAAATGACTGTTTTCAAGAGTGCATAATAAACGTACCAAGCATCTGTATGCCAGAAAGCTCTAATACCAATAAGGTAAGTATGCGTTGAATAGAGGCCAGATTGAACACCTGCAATCCATCCACCAAAAATACAGAGTACCATTGAGATAACTACTACAAATGGGAAGAAGAAAGTCATTGCCAAAATTTTGGGTAACATCAAATATCCGATTGAATTCACTCCCATTATTTCAAGGGCATCTATTTGCTCTGTCACTCTCATTGTCCCTACCTCAGACGCAATATTAGAACCAACTTTACCAGCAATAATCAATGATATAATCGTTGGTGAAAACTCTAAAATTGTTGAAGATCTTGTGATATAACCAATTGTATATTCAGGCAATAAAGGAGAGCCCATATTCGCTGCAGTTTGAAGAGAGATTACTCCACCCATAAACACAGACAAAAAAGCTACTAATGGAATCGAACTAATAACGATAGAATCCACCTCTGAAAAGAACATTTTCCAAAAGACCTTCCATTTCTCAGGCTTTGAAAACACCGACTTCATCATGATGAAGAAGCGACCAATATGTTCGAATAAATTCATTAAGTCGCTAAAATAACTAATATTTTCGTGAGGACTGTTGTAATTTGTTAATGTTTACGAGATGATAAAAGGTTTTCAAGAATAGAACCATTACCAGTACTCTTGCTTCTTTGAAGAAGGCCCAAAGGAGATTATTTTTTTGTTATCTTTAAATACAATGAAATTCTTAATCACACTCTCTTTTTTAATGGTTTTTAGGGTCAGCTCAGGTCAAAAGGATACTAGTTATTTTGACTTAGATAAATGGCGAATTATTTTGATGGATACGGTGATAGATTTGGATGGGAATGTTTACCGTACACAACAACTAGGGGACCAAGTTTGGATGGTTGAGAATTTAGCTGTCAGTCAATTCAATGAGGGGGAAAAGGTTCCTCAAAGTTGGGATAAGAATCTATGGCAGAATACCAAGTCCGCTCTCATGGTTAATCTTAAAGCTGCAGAACTTCTTAGATTTCCGACTACGGACAATTTTATGCTCTATAACGGATATGTCGTAAAGGATGAGAGAAGAGTTTGCCCGATTGGTTGGAAAGTACCAGATTCAGTTGATTGGAATAATTTGTTTGTCTATGTTGATTCTATAAATGAAGCATGGAATAAATGGCATGGGTCGGTTTATTCCGCAGGTGACTCACTGACTATCCAGCAACAAATGAAAGAAGATGGTATAATTGACATGTGGGATCAGCCTTATCTGTTTTTCACAGGTCATTTGCCTTCGACAAATGAAATTGAACTTGGTTCTACTCCAACAATCAACACAACAATCTGGTGGACGTCAGAGGGGGCTTCGGTTCATAGTTGGTACGGTGTCTCAGACCGGCATTTTGAATTGGAAGACCTAGTTCCTCATTTTCATTATAAAAATATTTTGAATCGAGGTTATAAAATCAGATGCATCAGTGATTAAGTCCTATTTAACTGAAAATTGTTCATTGCAAATTGCTAATTGAAAACACTATCTTTATTCTCTACAACAAACACAGATGGAAGTCAAACTCAACAAAATGCGCACTGCGCTTGAAGATGTCGTTAATTATCAGCTCGTTTCGGGAGAGGTAGAGATCAATATGAATGAATTGGTTGGAAAACATATTCAACTTAATTATTTGGGTAAACAACAATGTTCTTCTTGTCAAAAATTTGTCAAAAAACTATTTGCACAAGGCTTTTGTTATGACTGTTTTATGAGTGCGCCTGAGGCAGCTCCTTGTATTATCAATCCAGAACTTTGTGAAGCTCATTTGGGAAAAGGAAGAGATGTAGCATGGGAGGAAAAACATCACCTTCAGCCGCATATCGTTTATTTAGCAGTTGCTTCAGCGGTAAAAGTTGGAGTTACGCGAGATACACAAGTTCCAACTCGTTGGATTGATCAAGGAGCCTCGTTTGCGATTAAGCTGGCCGAAGTTCCTTACAGAAGGTTAGCAGGTGAAATTGAAGTTGCTTTAAAAGGAACTTTCACTGATAAAACTAATTGGAGATCAATGTTAAAAAATGACATTGGAGACTTTGATTTAGAAGAAGAGAAATGGCAATGTGAAGAGATATTACCAAATGACTTATCTGAATATATGTCCGAGGATGACGACATTTTGGAGATCAAATATCCTGTCTTAGAATTCCCGGAGAAAGTTAAGAGTGTTGGATTCGACAAGCTTCCGAATATTGAAGGAAAATTATTGGGCATCAAAGGGCAATACTTACTTCTTGATGATAATAGAGTTTTAAATATTAGAAAACATACAGGTTATTATGTTGACATTCAATCGTAATTTATTAATTATTGGATTCATATTATTGAGTTCAACTGCTTATTCTCAAACAGCTTGGACATGGACACAAAAAGCTGATATGCCAGAGAAAATAGCTAACAATGCCGTTTCACATGGGGAAATGGCCGGCAATCCATATGTGTTTTCATTTGGGGGAATTGACACCACAAAAATCTATTCAGGAATAAACAAAAGAGCATTCAGATATGATGTGAACAATGATATTTGGGATGAGATTGATACACTTCCAGTGGTCCTTCCTTTGGTCGCGTCTTCAGCGAATACCGTAAAGAATAAACTCTACATTTTAGGGGGATATCATGTACAATCAAATGGAAATGAAATTTCTTCGGTTGAAGTAATAATTTATGATCCCGAAACAGATACCTATGAAGCAAATGGAGCTTCTATACCTGTTCCTATTGATGACCAAACCCAGTGCGTTTGGAGAGACTCTTTAATCTATGTGATTACAGGATGGAGCAATTCAGGAAACGTACCAAATATTCAAATTTATGACCCTGCTTTAGATAGCTGGAGTGTTGGCACAGATTTACCAGATGACAATTTTCACAAAGCCTTTGGTTCGTCAGGAACAATAATCGGAGATACTATTTTTTATTACGGAGGTGCTTCAACCGGTTGGAATTTCCCTGCGAGAAAAGACTTGAGAAAAGGAGTTATTAATTCTTCAGATCCAACTCAAATCACTTGGACATTAGAAGAGGAAGGAATTAATAGCAACTACAGATCAGCTTGTATTTCTCATGGTAGCAACATTTTTTGGGTAGGCGGCTCTGAAACTTCATACAATTATAACGGCATTGCTTACAATGGTTCTGGCGGAGTTGAACCAGCATATTCTATTTCAAGATATGACGCTCAAAGTCAAATTTGGTTTGAAGGCACAGGTTCTCCTTTTGGGATTATGGATATGAGAGGAAGCGGTCAAGTTTCAGCTACTTCATGGGTAGTCTGCGGCGGCATGGAAGATGGTCAACAGGTGTCCGATCAAACTTACTTATTAGAATACGACCCAATTGTTGGCAGCGTCTCGGAAATTGAAACTCCCGGATTTAAAATTGTGAATCGAGAGATTATTTTTGAAAAGCAAGTTCAAGATGTTAGATTGATTGGTGTAGATGGGAAGATAATTCAGCAAATAAGCAACAACATTATTCCAGCCAATGTGTTTGGAATTTACATCTTACAGTTCAATCATAATGGGCAAAAATTCAACTCCAAAATTAAGTTGGATTAATCCTACATTTTTTTGAACACCCTTTGGTGAAATTGCCAGTAATCAATGTAGTACAGCACTTTGAGGGAAAGACTATTCGTAGCTGGATCATCAACCAATCTACCGACATTTTCAAAGTAGTTTAATTCAACCTCATCATTGAAAGAGAAGATTGAATTTTTCCAAACCAAACTCAATTCAGACCCTGGAGCAAACACCCAACGATAAGCCATGTCAATGGTAAAGGCATTGAAACTGTTGTTATGAATTGATTCATCATTTATATCTAGGCCTGTATATGATGATGCCTCCATGATACCGTCATCATTCAAAACAAAGAATTCATTGTAATCAAGTTTTGACCAATAATGTCTGAGTCTAAAAGTGATTCCCATCTTATTATTGAAAATATACGAGAGGTCAATTGTGTTAGTGATTGTTGTTCTGTCTCTTTTGGCAAAAACAGGATCATCTCCAATCAAAGGAACTTCAAAGTCATTTGTAAGCGCCACACCTTCTTCATTAAAAGCATTGTTTTGAGCATATCTATAAACCAAGAACCATTTATCATTGAATCGAATTCTAGGACTTATATTCAAATCAAAACCTTGTCGGTTTTCCTCATAGTATTGAAACCAACCACCTCTAACATCTAGGGCAAAGGGTTTACTATAATCTGAAGAAATAAATCCCCCTAAAAACGTGAGTGCATCTCCTTTGTAGAACCTTCCGTCTACCCTTGGCTCAAAGTAATCATTAGCTCTTACCGGTTCGATAAAAAGATCTAATCCTGCAGCTAGAAAATTTCTAAAACTCCCACCAACATTACCCTCAACTATTACGGTTGTAAAAACATTAGGGTCAATCAACCTTTGGTAAGACACAGAAGCGGATGACCAAAATCTGTAAAACCTCCAAAATGGTTTATAAATATTATAGCTTCCAAACAAATTCACATTTCTGATATTAGTTCTTTGATTAAAGCCTAGGTCATTTGGATCAAAAGAAGAGCTGGTCTCCGCATAGAATGCGCCACCTTGAAAATTTCCGGCCGATTTTTCAGCTCCTAAATAAACTTGATGTCCTAAATCAGCTGAACCATTTTCAATTATTTGAGATAAGGTCCCAATACCCCAATAATTGTATTTCTGTCCTTTCGTGTACACATCAACCACTGCAGCTGTTACATTAGCATCATAAGCACCTCCTTCTCTCCAAACATTTGAATTTGTCAACGAAATAGAGGAATTATTGTTGAGGTTTTGATCAATTACAAATACATTATAATTTGATAAGGGACCGGTTCTTACAGTTCTTTTCAAACCCGTGATTGTGTCCGTAATGTCGGCATCCATTCTTCCAGTGATCGCATTGAAAAAACCAACTCCAGTTCCTTTTCTTGTTCTACCTGATATTTTTGTCGCATTCAATAATTGAGTTGACGAGGGGTTAAAAGAAACAACTTCATTTGTATCAAGCTCATCATATGCTTTATCAAAATTTACTGGTGTGCTCCCAATCCTTCTTGAATAAAAAACCTCGTCAGTTTTATTAAAGAGTTCTGTTCCTTCTGTAAAAAACTGCCTTCGTTCATTAAACCTAACTTCAAATGGGGATGTGTTCAATACTTGATTATCAAATTGTACCTGACCAAAATCTGGAATCAAAGTCATGTCTAATGTGAAGGCCTCATTGATTCCCCATTTAACATCCATTCCCCCATTAGCGCTATAACCTGAGCTTCCATCATAGTTCTCAATGTATCCAGAAACATATGGTGTCAATGCCAATCTTAAAGGCGAGTCAACATCTTTAACACCTTTCAAAACACCTAATTGAGATATCAAATTCAAGCCAGTCGGATCAAAAGGATTCCAGAACGATTGTTCACGATTCCGTCTAATGTTTCTGGCAAAATTCACACCCCAATCATTCTTGCTGTCTTTCGAAAATCTCAGGGCAGAGAAAGGAATCTTGAATTCTGCGACCCACTTATCTTCAGAAACCTGAACAGCACTTTTCCAAACTGCATTCCAGTTGGCATCAATGTTTTCTACATCATGTAATTCGTCAATTTGAACTCCAGCCGAGGTCACCAAAAATGCAAAACCTATAGTTCCTGCATTATATGGATCAAACACTACTCCAAACCAATCGGCATTTCCGAGATCATCCCTTTGAGAAAGAGTACGGCTCATTGAATCTCTTTCATCATACATGGTGGCAGCAACGTAAATAGCACTGTTATCATATACTAATTGTACTTCTGTCTTTCTACTTGCGGATGTGCCCGCTATCGGTTCTTTCTGAATGAAATCTGTAACAATTTTTGCGTTTTGCCAGATCTCATCATCTAATATCCCATCAATCTTGATTTCACTATCAATTCTTTCAGCGTTGAGTGATAAACGCTCCTTCTCTTCTTGACCGAAGAGGAGAAAATTTGATAATAATAATAATATGATGGATAGACCTAGGCGTTTCACTTTACAAAGTTCAGAAAGGCATTTATAGATTTAACGAATTTTGTGTTAAAGGGTTCTATTTATTTACAAAAAAACCCTGACTTCAAAGAGAAGTCAGGGTTTTTAGTATATTAAATCCTTAGTACTAAGGCATTTCTCTTGTAAATGCTGGAATTCCTGTGATATCCATTCCTGTGATTAAAAGGTGGATGTCATGAGTTCCTTCATATGTCACCACAGACTCTAAATTCGCCATGTGTCTCATCACTGAAAACTCATTTGTGATACCCATTGCGCCAAGAATTTGTCTTGCTTCTCTAGCAATAGTTAATGCCATGTCAACGTTGTTTCTTTTCGCCATTGAAATTTGAGCCGAAGTTGCTTTGTCTTCATTTCTTAACTGACCCAATCTGAGTGTTAAAAACTGCGCTTTAGTAATTTCAGTAAGCATTTCAGCTAATTTCTTTTGAGTTAATTGAAATGCACCAATTGGAACATCAAATTGAATCCTCTCTTTTGAATATCTAACAGCCTGATCATAACAATCCATTGCAGCACCTAAGGCACCCCAAGCGATCCCAAATCTTGCAGAATCTAAACAACCCAGAGGTGCTCCTAATCCTGACTTATTTGGTAATAAGTTAGCCTTTGGAACTTTTACGTCAACAAAAATCAACTCACCAGTAATTGAAGCTCTTAATGAATGTTTACCGTGCATTTCTGGAGCAGAGAAACCTTCCATTCCTTTCTCTACAACCAAACCATGAATTCTTCCTGTTTCATCCTTTGCCCAAACAACAGCTACATCCGCTAAAGGAGCATTTGAAATCCACATCTTAGCACCATTCAATAAATAATGGTCACCCATATCTTTAAAGTTGGTAATCATTCCGCTTGGATTAGAACCATAATCAGGCTCAGTCAAACCGAAACAACCAAGAAACTCACCTGAAGCTAGTTTTGGTAACCACTTTTGTTTTTGCTCTTCATTTCCATATTTCCAGATTGGATACATTACTAATGAACTTTGAACAGAAGATGTAGATCTTAATCCCGAATCACATCTTTCTAGTTCTTGCATTATTAAACCATAAGAGATTTGATCTAAACCAGGCCCGCCATATTCAGCAGGGATATAAGGTCCGAAAGCTCCGATTTCTCCTAAACCTTTTACAAGGTGCTCAGGGAAAGCTGCTCTTTCATAATAATCTTCGATAATTGGAGATACATTCTCCTTTACCCATGCTCTTGCAGCATCTCTTACTAGTTTGTGCTCTTCTGAGAGCAAATCATCCATGTTATAATAATCTGGATGTGTGTACAAGTCACTTGCCATAGTGTTTTCTTTTAATTAGCCGGACAAATGTAATCTTTTTAACACGAATTAAAACTTTCGTTAGAAATATGTTTTGAAACAAAATTGTCATTCTAAATGAAATTTGGATTAATTTTGATCACAGCTGATTTACAATGCCCAGCTGTGATTTTATAAGTGAACGAGGGACTTGAAATAACGACCAATTATGACACCATTTTCTGGGTGTTAATGTTGATAAACCTCATATTTATAGCCATTCTCAGAACTACTCAAACTGAGTATATAAAGTCATTGTTGACTACGGCTGCATTAAATCGCTATCTCCTTCAAAACGTTCAAGAAAACCTCAAACTGAGTACCATTCCGAGCTTTTTATTGTCTTTAACCTACTTTAATTGCCTCGGTGTCATTGTCAGTTACATAGCTTTTGAAACTCATAGCGATTTTTCTTTGCTTTTTCTACTCATTCTATGCGGGGCTATGCTTCTTAAGTGGCTCATTATGATAAGTATTACTTATTTGAGTCAAACCAAATCAGGAATTCAGGAACATTTATACAACCATGCGGTCTTTTTTCAACTGGGAGGATTAATTTTAACACCTATTTTAATCCTAACTCATTTCTTCCCAGAAGGATGGCAATGGTCCATCTCAATCGGTTTGGGGGTCTTTGTTGCCATATTGATTCTTCTTAGAGAAATCCAGTCACTTATACGATCTTTGAAGGCCCGTGTAAATCCCTTGTATATTATTTTGTACCTTTGCACGCTCGAATTATTGCCGTTGGTCTTGATTATCCATGCATTGGTCAATAATAACGAGGGATTAAATTAACTAGAGGAAGGATTTTATGAGTGTAAAGACAATTTTAGTTTCTCAACCGAAACCAGACAGTGATAAATCACCTTATTTTGACTTAGCTGATAAGTTCAAATTAAAAATTGATTTTATACCTTTTATTAATATCGAAGGTGTGACTTCAAGAGAGTTCAGAGATCAAAAAATTGAGCTCGGGATGCACACAGCAGTTATACTTACAAGTAAAACTGCTGTAGATCATTTTTTCAGAATAGCTGAAGAAACTAGATTTAAGGTGCCTGACGCAATGAAGTATTTCTGTATGTCAGAAGCTGTTGCTTACTATCTTCAAAAATATGTGGTTTACAGAAAACGTAAAATCTTTTACGGTAAACAAAACATCACTGACTTGATGGAAGTATTGAAGAAGCATAAAGAAGAAAAATATCTTTTGCCTTGTTCTGATATTTTAAGAAAGACAATTCCAGATACTTTAGAAGAGCACAATCTTATTTGGTCAAAATTGGTTCTTTATAGAACTGTAGCTGCGGACCTTTCTAATTTAGAAGATGTATACTATGACTTATTAGTATTCTTCTCGCCTTCAGGCATTGAATCTTTATTGAAGAACTTCCCTGAATTCAAACAAAACAAAACTAAAATTGCGGCCTTTGGTCCTACCACAGCGAACGCAGTTAAGAAATATAATTTGAGACTTGACATTCATGCACCGCTGCCGGCAGCTCCGAGCATGTCAATGGCTATTGAACAATACATCAAGACTTCGAAGAAAAAATAACATTACTCTACAAAGAGAAAAAAGCCCATTAGCCATAAGCTGATGGGCTTTTTTCAAATAATAGCTCAAGTAGCATATATCCTCGTCAGACACTAGAAGTTAATAAGTTTTTGGTCTCTAAGTTGGAGATTAGGCCATCATTGAATGATAATTTTCTAAATTTACACATCATCAATAAAGAGATGGAAAAAGAAACCAAAACCAAAGCAGGTCTGTTCAGTCGATTTTTTAAAAAATCTAGCGGAAAAGACGATTCAAATAAATTAAGGAAGAAGACCCGAAGAATGATTGTTATCGTTGTTTGGCTAGGTGCATTCCTTCCTTTGTTCGCCATTCTCTTTGGCTTATATTCTGCCAGTGCCACTATTCCTTCTCACGAAGAATTAGCAAATCCACCAGATAAACAAGCATCAATTATTTACTCCTCTGACGGCATGGAGTTAGGAAGATTCTGGAGTGTAAACAGAAAAAGTATCGATTATAAGAACATCTCACCATTTGTAGTCAACGCACTTATTGCAACTGAGGATGAGAGATATTATGAGCATGCAGGGGTTGATTTCAAAGGGCTAAGTAGAGCTATTGGTAAAGGGATTATAGGAAAAGATGGTGGTGGTGCATCAACCATCACACAGCAATTAGCAAAACTTTTATACACTGTAACTGACACAGTAAATGGTGGTGTTTCAAAAGATAAATGGGATCGTTTACAGCAGAAATTCGGAGAAAACATCTTGGCTGTACGTCTTGAAAAAGCATATACTAAAGAAGAAATTGTCACCATGTATTTGAACAACTTTGACTTCTTATTCAATGCTGTAGGTATCGCATCTGCATCTCAAGTGTATTTCAATAAAACAGCAGACAGCTTGAAAATTGAAGAGGCTGCAATGCTAGTTGGAATGTGCAAGAATCCAGGCCTTTACAATCCATTAAAATTTCAACTCGAAACAAAATATGATGACACTGATAAAGGTAGAGCTAAGCAACAAAAAGATAGCACAAACGCCTACAATCGTAGAAATACAGTTCTTCAACAATGGTTAAAGAATAGTAATGAAGACAACTCTGCATTGACTATAAAAATTACACAGGCCCAATATGACTCAATAAGTCTCTTACCTATTGTTGTTGATTATCAAATGGTGGATCATAAAGAAGGATTAGCTCCGCATTTCAGAGAAGTTTTAAGAGGCGAGTTGACATCTAGATTCAAGGAACAAGATGAAGACGGAAACTACATTCTACATAAACCAGATGGCTCTCCTTACAACATCTACAAAGATGGGCTGAGAATTTACACTACTATTGATTCAAGAATGCAAGAACATGCGGAATGGTCGGTTCAAGAATATATGTCAAACACATTGCAAGAAGCATTTGACGACAACAACTCTAAGATGAGACGTCCTCCTTTCGGAAATAACAGAGAAGTGACAGATGAACGTATTGCAAACATCATGAACAATGCCGTTCACAATTCAGAACGTTATAGAAACATGAAAAAGAATGGTATCGCTGAAGATGATATCATAGCAAGTTTTGAGGAGCCAGCCAATATGAAGATCTTCTCTTATTGGGGTGATATTGATACTATTATGACTCCCTTTGATTCCATTAAATATTACAAGGGAATCCTACAATGTGGACTAATGTCAATGGATCCTCAAACAGGATTTGTTAAGGCATGGGTTGGCGGACCAGATTTTTCTCACTTCGCCTATGACCACGTTAAGCAATCTAAACGTCAAGTTGGATCTACAATCAAACCCTTCGTTTATGCTGCTGCCATTTACCTGGGACTAATTGATCCTTGTACGCCATTTGCCGATATTGATTATTGTGTTGACATTCCAAAAGGTGATAGAAGACAAGAATCTTGGTGCCCGAAAACAGGAACTAAGAATACAGGAGATTTGATTCCGGCTAAATGTGGACTGGCTGGATCTCTAAACAATATTACAGTGGCTGTAATGAAAGCCATGGGGCCAACTGCGGGTCCTGCAACTATGAATAAGCTATTGAAAAATGTTGGAATCACAATTCAGGAAACTGAGGCTGTTCCGGCAATGTGCTTAGGGCCAATGGATGTTTCACTTTATGACATGGTTGGTGCACAAAGTACTTTTGCAAATAAAGGACTTCACATCAAACCAATTTACGTAATGAGAGTTGAAGACAGAAACGGAAACGTTATCATTGATCTTGAATACGAATTGAAAGAGGCTATGCCTGAAGACCTAGCATACACTATGCTAACAATGATGAAAGGTGCCGTAACAGGTGCTGGAAATGTTCATCAAGGAGGAAGAGCTTACGCAACTTCATCAAGACTAAGACATCCTTCATATGATTATGGTGGATTAAAATATCCGATAGCAGGAAAAACAGGAACTACAAATGGTGCATCTGATGGTTGGTTTATGGGACTAACGCCTGAATTGGTTACTGGAGTGTGGGTTGGAGCTGATGATAGAGATATTCATTTCAAAAATTTCACTTGGGGGCAAGGGGCAAGAATGTCGCTTCCAATTTGGGGATATTACATGAACAAGATCTATGATGATCCTAACATACAAATCTCAACGAAAGATTTTGAAGCACCCGCTCAATACGATAATTCAATATTTAACTGCTCTCGAACTGAGAACGGGCCAGATGTTTTGTGATTTTATCGTCTAAATCTCATTGCTTTGAAGTATCTTCAAAGCCTTAAGTTATTTCAGATGAATAAAGTTGTAAAGAACGTTGAAGAGGCACTTGACGGAGTTGAAGATAGCATGACTCTCATGTTAGGCGGATTCGGATTGTGCGGAATTCCAGAAAACAGTATTGCCCAACTTGTAAAATTGGGCGTCAAAGATTTAACCTGTATTTCAAATAATGCTGGCGTAGATGACTTTGGATTAGGACTGCTGCTACAAAAAAAGCAAATCAGAAAAATGGTTTCATCTTACGTGGGAGAGAATGATGAATTTGAACGTCAAATGCTTAGCGGAGAATTAGAAGTTGATTTAATCCCTCAAGGTTCTTTAGCAGAAAGATGTAGAGCAGGCGGGGCTGGAATACCAGCATTTTATACACCAGCTGGATTCGGAACTGAAGTAGCTGAAGGAAAAGAAATTAAAGAATTTAATGGTAAACCTCACATCTTGGAAAGTGCTTTAACGGCAGATTTTGCCTTTGTAAAAGCTTGGAAAGGAGATACAGAAGGAAACTTAATTTTCAAAGCAACTGCTAGAAACTTTAACCCTTTAATGGCAATGGCAGGTAAAATAACTGTTGCAGAAGTTGAAGAGTTGGTTCCTGCCGGAGAGTTGGATCCGAACTTCGTTCATACCGCTGGAATTTTCGTTCAAAGAATTTTTCAAGGAGAACGCTATGAAAAAAGAATTGAGCAACGAACAGTGAGGACGAAGCAATAATCTAATTGATTAATTATTTAATGAAACAATTATTGTGAGTGGAAGAGAAAATATAGTTTTGAAAAAGTCAATTCAATTTTCTTTGGACATAATAAATTATTGTGAGGACTTAGAAAAGGAAAAAAAATATGTGATCGGTAAACAACTTTTAAAATCTGGGACTTCAATTGGAGCGAATTTACATGAAGCTCAAAATGCTGAAAGTAAAGCAGATTTTATTCATAAAGTGAAGATTGCAGCTAAAGAAATAGAGGAAACAAAATATTGGATAACTCTCTGTAAAGAGGCGAAGTCTTATCCGTTTAAGAATGAACTAGAAAATCAAATTAACGAAATTGGATTAATAGTTTATAAGATATCAAGTAGCTCAAAAAAGAAAACAACTTAAAATTGTTTAATTGCTACATTAAAACACTTTATAATTAATCTATGGGACTAGATAAAGTAGGTATTGCAAAAAGAATTGCGCAAGAATTACAAGACGGTTGGTATGTTAACCTTGGAATCGGAATTCCGACCTTGGTGGCAAACTTTGTACCTGAAGATATTGAAGTTGAATTTCAGTCTGAGAATGGAATTTTAGGGATGGGTGCATTTCCGTTTGACGGCGAAGAAGATGCTGATCTAATTAATGCCGGAAAGCAAACGGTAACTTTAAATAAGGGAGCTGTAATATTTGACTCTGCAACTTCATTTGCAATGATCAGAGGACAGCACGTTCAATTAACAGTATTAGGAGCAATGGAAGTTGCTCAAAACGGTGATATAGCCAATTGGAAAATTCCTGGCCGAATGGTAAAAGGAATGGGAGGTGCCATGGATTTGGTAGCTTCTGCGCAAAATATAATTGTAGCAATGATGCACACCAATAAAAAGGGTGAATCAAAGCTTTTAAAACAATGCAGCTTACCTTTGACAGGTGTCAGCTGTGTTACTAGAGTTGTAACAAACTTGGCAGTACTCGAAATTAAAGAAGGCAAATTTCATTTAATTGAAAGAGCACCTGGAGTAAGTGTTGAAGAAGTAGTAGCAGCGACTGAAGGAGAAATGGTAGTTCCGAATAACGTACCCGAAATGTCAATTTAGAGCTTTGAAAAAAAAGAAAGTTGCAATCATAGGAGCTGGCCCTGCCGGAATCACTGCCGCATATCAACTGGCCAAGAAAGGTCATGAAGTTGAGGTGTTCGAAGCGGGAGCTGAAGTTGGTGGATTATCCAGAACTATTGATCTTTGGGATCAAAGAGTAGATTTAGGACCTCACAGGTTCTTTAGTAATGACACCAAGGTAAATAACGTTTGGCTTGAGGTAGTTGGAAAAGACTATAAAATGGTAGATCGTTTAACAAGAATCTACTACAAAAAGAAATTCTATTATTATCCTCTAAAACCTTTTGACGCCTTAAAAAAATTAGGAGTAGGAACAGCCTTCTTATGTGTAATGAGTTACATGAAAGAGAGAATTATTCCAACTAAGAAAGATGGTTCTTTTGAAACATGGGTGATAGGTAGATTTGGTAAAAGACTATTCGGCATCTTCTTTAAAACTTACTCTGAAAAACTTTGGGGAATTTCTTGCAAAGATTTGGATGAAGATTTCGCGGCCCAAAGAATTAAGAAACTTTCTCTTTTTAGTGCTGTTTGGAACGCAATGTTCCCAGGCAAAAAGAATAAACACAAAACACTTGTTGACCAATTCGCATACCCTTTAGACGGAACAGGAATGGTTTACGAGAGAATGAAAGATAAGATTGAAGCTCAAGGTGGAAAGGTTCACCTTAACACCCCAGTTAAAAAAGTAAATTGTAAAGATTCGAAAGTTGACTCTTTAGAATTGATGAATGGTGAAACTAAGGCATATGATCATATCATTTCGTCAATGCCCATCACTCACCTCATGAAGAACATGGATGAGGTTCCACAAGAAGTAATTGATGCCAATTCAGAATTGAAATTCAGAAACACTATTTTGGTTTATCTGAAGGTTGAAGGTGTAGATGTTTTTCCTGACAATTGGTTATATGTTCATGCGAACGATTTAGAGATGGGGAGAATTACGAACTTCTGTAATTGGGTGCCTGAAATCAACAAAGGTCAGCAATCTACCATTGTCGTGGCTGAGTACTGGGCATATGACACGGATGAAATTTGGAAGAAATCAGAAGCAGATTTAATTGAATTGGGTAAAAGTGAATTAAGGCAAACTGGTTTAATCAAAGATCTAGAAATTTCTGATGGACATATCGTGAAGATCCCAAAGTGTTACCCTGTTTATGCGACAGGCTATAAAATCCCTCTTAAGAAAGTTGAAGCCCACCTAAGCACGATAGATGGCTTATCTGTAATTGGTAGATATGGGGCATTTAAATATAACAATCAAGATCATTCTATCTTAATGGGAATATTAGCGGCGGAGAATATTGCTGAAGGTGCCACAAACAACTTGTGGGAGATTAATACTGATTACGAAGATTATCAAGAAACGTCTACAATTACCGAATCGGGTTTAAGTCATGACGAATGAAAAAATGGCTAGGAGAAAATAAATTTCACCTGCTTTCAATCGCAGCAATTTTCATTCTATTTATTGCAAGCATCCTTGTACGGGATAAAGAACTGAATACGGATATTTCAGCCGAGCAAGAATGGATAACCGCCCACATTCTAATCACAAACCAAGTTTGGGAAGAAGGTGGAGGCCCTTCAAAATTTAAGTTTAGCCCGGTTTATACCTACAAAGGGGCTGGAAATAAAAAAATAAGCGCATTTGGTGGCGTCATGGATGAAAATGGAAATCAATACTATGTCTCCTACCCTCCCTTTGCATTTTTATTCGCCTACTACTCCACCAAAATATTAGGTGGATCAGATGTGTTCAATCTAAGAGCGGTCAGTCTCATCCTTCACTTTTTCTGTTGTTTCCTCCTCTATCTTGTCTTCAAGAATTTACATCATAAACAAGGTGATTTTGTTTGCATTGCTGGATTTGTGGCTGTTACCTTGTATCTCTTCTCTGCTGGGACATTATGGATGCATAGCATCTTATATTTTTCTGACATGCTCGTTCAAATCTTTGTAATCTGGACACTTTACTTGGTAATTAAACTTTATAAATCCGAAACGAAGAATCCCAAATCACTTTTAATCTCGCTTGCAGCAATCACTTTCTTAGCTTGTTATACAGAATGGCTTGCTCTTTTCATTGCATTCATCTTAGGCATTGTTTTCTTAATCTGGTACTTCAAAAAGAAGGAGAAGAAATTCCTTCATGCTTTCTTATTAGTTGGACTCACTGCGGCATTGGCACTTTTCACAACCATAACTCAATACAGCTCCATTGCCGGTTTCCAGAGTTTCAAAGAGGTCTCAACAAACAAATATGATCAACGATCAGGTCATGGGGATCAAAAAATTTCTGCTGCTGGTTTTAATTTAGAAAATCCCGATTCATTTGAACTTTTGAACGACAATATTACTAGGAATTTTTGGATGGTTGAAAACCTATTACCAATAGTCGCTATCCTTTTCGTTTTGTTCATTCTTTGGCGAAAGACCAGACAGAAGATTAAAGACACTCATTTAAAAGTCGCTCTCTTAGCAGTATTAACACTATCAATCTTTTTACATTATTCCTTATTCTTTAATTTTAATGCTCTTCATAACTTCTCTAATTTGAAGACTGGGTTCCTATTCATTTTCATAATAGGGCTCATGCTCCTGATCATTGAAGAAGCGATTACGCTCAAATGGAAAATTGCACTAAGTATGGGCATCTTCCTCCTAATTGGACTGAAGTTACCTGTTGAAATTGGCAGATTCCATTCATTTTGCGAAGGAGAGCCTTACGCAATTCATTATAGTGAATCAGCCGACTATATGAGAGACTATTGCCCCGAAGACACCTATGCTTTTACCAATCTGCCATACACTCAAGCAGAATATATTTACAGAGCACAACACTTACCTTTCAGAGTACAAGACACCTCTGCAATTCATTTTTATATGAACTATTTTGATACTGATGTTGCGCAGTATTATCATCACGAAAACTTAGAGTTAACGTACGTTTTGGATCTAAAAAGAGTAGATGAAAAATTCGTGGTCGTAAAACGGCAAGATCGATATTAAGATAAATACATCTCAATAATTCTTGATCTCTAAGTTCAACCAAATGAAGACGGCATAAATATTGTCTTCTAAAACGCTATATATGAGTAACATTTCATAGATTTATAGCTACTACCTAGAAGATGAAAAAATTTACAGCATTTCTATTTATACTGAGCTCAGTCGTTTCTTTCTCACAAGAAATTGATGTGATTACTCAGGAAAAAATTGGCGGAATAATTACAATTCTTGCATACAGCCCTGACGGCAGCATTCTGGCTTCGGGTTCAGCTAAAGAAAATTCAATTAAGGTTTGGGATATAAATTCAGGTAAAATCATTGGTAAACTTGAAGGGCATGATGGCGCTACAACTGCTCTAAATTTTAATAGTGACGGCACAAAGCTAGTTTCCTCAGCAAATGATAATTATCTGATTTTATGGGATGTCGTGAACTGGGTTTTACTTGACTCTATAAAAACTGTTGAACCCTACACTTGGATGGTTAATGACAAGAATGATCCAAACACATTTTATGCTACTTGTAAAAACGGTGATGTACTTAAACACAATGCGTCATCTTTGAATGAATCAGAAGTCTTATTCTCTAAAAAATCACCCGTAGTAAAGATTGATGTAAGTAAAAAACACTTGGCTGCCGGAACTAATTCAGGAGAAATCACGATCTATAACCTGGAGCAAAAGAGTGTTGTTCGCTCTAAAAAAGTACATCAATCAGCTGTTAAAGGTTTACGTTTTTATGATAACGGAGAGGGTCTAATTACAACTGGTGGTGGCGGTCTTGTTCACCTTTGGAACATCAACGACTTAGAAAAAAGCAAACACATCAAGGCTTCTAATAGTTTCATAACTGCATTTGATGCAAATGCCGAAAAGAATAGGTTCGTTGTTGCCACAAATACTCGGAAAATTAAAGTTTTTGATTTTGAAGGCAAGGAGATTTTTGAATTTAAAGACAGGTTAGAAGATCAAAAAAGCTCACAAACAATTAGAGCATTGCAAATTAGCCCTGACGGATCAACCGTAGCGAGTTCTGGATTCAATAGAGCGAAGAGCTTCAAAGTTGGAAAAGGCGATAATGTGATTCGGATTTGGGACATGAATAGAGGTACGCTCTATAAATTATTAGAAGGACAAGTGAATCCAATTTTTACTTTTGATTTCCATCCGATTGAAAACGAATTAGTCACTCTTGGAGAAAACAGAACATTGACTTTTTGGGACTTTAACACCGCAGATAAATATGGTGAGTACAAATTGAGAGAACCTAAAAGAGAAATTCCGCCACGCAGAAAGTTCTGGTCAAAAGATAATTTGGGCAAGAGAAAGGATAAAATGTTAGGAAACCTCTCAAAGGGTAGATTAGGAAATCTTGGAGGAAACTTAGGAGGAAAGCTCAATCCAAAAGATGGCGCTAAAGCTGTGACCACAGGAATCATTAAGAGAACTTTTAAAGAGAAACCGTTAATTAAGTTTTCATCTAAAGGAAAATACCTCATCACAAAGATGCCAAGGGATGAAATCAGGTATTACGAGATAAAAAATAGAAAGCCAGAATATGTTGGTCCGTTGTGGTCGTACCAAGTGAATATTAATCAGATGATTACTTCACCTGATGAAAAACATTTAGCTGTCCTTGGGGCTGGGGATAGTGCTGTCACTATAATCGATTTGGCAAGTGGAGAATACAGAACAAAATTACTCACGCCAGGGCCAAAAGGGAAACTCAACTTTGTTTATGAAGCAAACTCGGGAGCTTTCTCGCCTGACAGTTCATTATTTGCCGTTTGTTTCAACACTTCTAAAACATTTGTTTACAGAACAGATACTTGGTCAAAAGTTTTCGAAAATGCATTGCCCGGTGGTTTAGGAATTGCACATGGTGCCTTTGTAAACTTTACAAAAGATGGCTCTTCAATGGTTGTGAGTTCATCTTTAGGAATTAAGAAATATGACACAAAGAATTTTGATGTCTTGAATACAGAGAGCTTAGCAATTGCAGGCAAATCAGCTCCCTTAGATAAACCATCTGACTATGCGATTACGCATCATGAAGACTACTTTTATTTTCAAAATATAAATACAAAAGAATATAAAAAGGCGTTACGAGCTATGCCGAAGGATATCACTCACATCTCTGTGAGTCCGGATGGGAAGTTTGGGATCACAACTAAGAGTGGTCAATTCATGATAATGGATCCAAAAACCGCTGAGCAAGAAATTCTCTTAGTAGCCAATGGAGATAATTTCATAATTAAAACTTCTGACAATTTTTACAAAGTGAGTAAAGAAGGATACGAATTGGTGACTTTCAGAATCGGAAACCATGCCTATCCTTTTGAACAATTTGATGCTGTTTTCAATAGACCAGATTTAGTATTGAAATAATTAGGGTCTGATGATGAGGATTTGATCACGCTATACAAAAAGGCCTACGAAAAGAGAATTAGCAAGCTCGGTTTGCAAGAAACAACCTCTGTTTCTCTTTCTGACATCCCTAAACTCAAAATTACTAACTCAACAGAAATTCCAGCATTTACTGAAAAAACAGAACTAGATGTTTCTATTAAGATGTCAGATAATTCAGCCTTGAACAGTTATAATGTTTACATCAATAATGTACCCCTTTACGGTAAAAGAGGAAAGGATTTAAAAGCTGTGAAATCTTCAAGCCTAACTGAGACCTTATCCTTAGTTCATGGGATAAATAAAATTCAAGTAAGTTGTAGAAGCAATACGGGATACGAAAGCTTAATGCAAACATTTTATGTTGAGAAAACAGGAGAGACCCCTCAAAGGGATTTATACCTAATTACAATTGGAACTTCAGATTATAAAGATGACCAATACAACTTAACCTATGCAGTAAAAGATGGACAAGACTTAGCAAAGTTGATGAATGAAAATACGAAAGACATCTATGCAAATATTTATTCAAAATCTCTTTATAATGAAGAAGTGACTTCTTCAAACGTAATAGCAGCTGGCGACTTTCTAGCTCAATCTAAGCCAGATGACATTGTAATGGTATTCGTTGCAGGACATGGTGTTTTAGATAAAGATTTCGATTATTATTTCGGAACCTATGATATGGACTTTCAAAACCCAGCAGAAAAAGGCTTGGCATACGAAAAACTCGAAGGAATACTAGATGGTATTAAAGCAAATAAGAAGATCTTAATTATGGATACTTGTCATTCAGGTGAGGTGGATAAGGATGACGTTTTCGTTGTTGATGATGCACAAGAAGATCAAGAAGATGAAGATTTAATGTTTAGACATGTTGGGCCAGTGATTGATGAAAACTCAAGTGCTACCCCTTCAAAAGTATCCTCTGTCTTATTCAATGATTTGAGAAGAGGAACAGGATCAACAGTTATTTCTTCGGCAGGTGGAACTGAATTTGCCATGGAATCAGACAAATGGAAAAATGGTTTGTTTACCTATTGCATGTTGATGGGATTAAGAGATGGAAATGCAGATATTGACAAGAATGGCGAAATCATGTTATTAGAACTACAAGAATATGTTGTTGACCTTGTGTCTGAATTGTCTAAAGGAAAACAAGTGCCAAATACGCGAATTCAAAATATGGAGCTCGATTTTAGAGTTTGGTAATGGGAGAAGAAAATCGTACAGATCGGTCGTGTTTGGAAGAAAAAATTTAAATGTCCTATATGGATGGCATAGTGCGTGTTCATTTTATTGCAGAAGATATTCCTCTTGACATTGCAAAAGCTGGTGTTGCTAAACGCAAAGAAATAACCAATCACCAAGATTGCAAATTTTTGTTAATCATGCCAAGGCTCACTGCAGTCTCAAAAGAAGTGAGAGACTATTTATCTTCTCCAGATGCCAAAGAAGGTATCTTTGCGAGTGCAATGGTTACCAAATCACCTGTGGTCAAAATAATAATCAGGTTTTTTATGGGGATTAACAATAAAAAGCATGATGTCCCTAGTAAAATATTTAACTCCGAATCAAAGGCGATTGATTGGCTAAATAACATAGCAATATGAAAATACTCCTTCTCATTACATCTATCTTAGTTCTATTGACCTCATTTTCTCAAAAGAAACTGGAAAAGATTATTATGAATGATGATATTTCTAAACTGGAGAAATACATTTCTAAAAAAAATGGTGAAATTGACCAGCTAATTGAAAGAACAAGTGATGAAGGAGAAATTGAATCTTTTTCTCCTCTCTTAGTTACCAGTTTTGAGAAGGCCGATTCAATTGAGCAATACTTGATTTCTCATATTGATCTTTTTGAAAACAAGAAGCATGTAATTAGTGAAGCCTTTATACATTCTCTTAGTGAAGAAGAGAATCCGGTAAGCAATCAGCTATACAAACTTGGAGTAGACCCGAATGATAGTTGCGGTGCTTGTAAGTATAACACCGCAATCATGATAGCTGCATCATATGGTAATGAAGACTGGTTTTTTAAGCTTAAGGATGAATCTGATGTCACACACAGTAACCCTAGCGGTGAAAATTTAGCTCATATGGCTGCGGCTGGATCTTCATCTCGAATTGCAAGATGGGTTTTCGCAAATAAAGATATTGACCTCAATAAGAAATCAAAAACTGGAGATACCCCCTTAGATTTTGCAGTCTATAATCAAGAAAACCCTAAAGTAGTGAGTTACCTCTTAAAAGAAGGTGCAAAAATCGCAGAAGCCAACAACCTTCTTGAGGCCTGGCCATTCAATCCTTCAGAGGAAATTTTTTACGACAACCTCGTATTCAATAGAAAGAGTGATGTTTGGAAAGTTGATGATGAGGGAAACCTTCCAATTATATGGGCATTGGTTCAAGAAGAAGAGGGAGACTATAAAATTCAGCAATTCGACCTCTTCAAAAGAATATTAGATATGATGACGGCACCAGGTGAAGCCGAGAATTTAATGGCTTTTGAAAACGAAAATTTATACTTTTTTGACAGCATGAATGACTTCTTAATGCTATGTGAATTGAGAGGAGATTTCGCATTTTCAATTCATGTATTTAAAGACTTTGTTAAACTCTGTGCGATTGCAGAACACAATTCAGAATTACGAGTTCTTACAAAAAAGAACTTCAAAAAAGCATGCCAACTATTTGGTAAAGAAGAAGTAGTCGAAATTTATAATAATAACGAATTATGGATACCTTAAAAATGAAAAAACTAATTTTACTCATTACCCTCGGTATATCCTGTTTGAGTTATAGTCAAGAAAAGAGAAATTGGGATGTAACTATATCTGCTCTCGATTCGTCATTCAGAGCTATCCCGAATGTTAAAATGTACTTCTCTGTAAGAGGAGCTGGGGATTGGGAAGTAAATACTGGCCCATATGGAAGAGCCATTTTGAGCGATTTTCAACCAGAGATTCAACTTGTTTTTCCGTGTGAAATTTATTGTGGATTCGAACCTCCTTTAGACTCCTTGTCTTTTTGGAAAGAAGAGAATTCGAAAAAAGGGATGGTACCAATTGAAATTTTGATTGAGAATCAAAAGATTGAAACTGAGTACCAAAATTCAGTGTCTTTTGAAAAAAATGGAAACCTCATTAGTAATACGGAAGATATAATGGATATTAGTTATCATCTCAAAAAGAATCCAAACAACTATATCACCCTAAGCTACACTCATAATCTTAATGTACAGAAAAACAGTCATGACTTGGGTGAACTTCGAGTTGATTTAATAAAAAAAGAAATTGAAAGAATTGAAGCCGGTCAAAGTGATCGAATCAGAGTTAAAATAAATGACTCAAGGGATGAATTTCATATTTCTGATGAAGTTGGGGTAGAATTCTTAACAAAAAATAGAGCCGCTTACTTGAGCTCAATTTATACTATTGAGCGTTACTTTCAGCCGGAGTTTAAATTTTATCCAAATTCCGATAGTTTAGAAGATCAAGCAAAAAAACATCTTTCGATTTTACCTGAGTTTCTTATAATGAATCCCAAATTAGCTATAGAAGTAAGACTATATACTTCAGAAAATGTATCAAACGATCTTGCTCGAAATAGATTCCGAAAAATCCAACGAGGCTTCATTAATGAAGGGCTCGATCATTTTAGGTTAGTTCTCAAAACAATCTCCTTTTTCACAGAATCACAACTAGATTCTATGGAAAGTAAAAATGGATTTAGAAATAGTGAAGATGAGGTTTATTTTTATATCCTAGAGGATGACATTTCTCCATGCTCTTTGCCTCGCCAACCAAAAATTCATTTCAAAAAATTTACTCAAGATTTATTTGAAACACAATGCGATTCAATTGAACATTTATTGAAAATGATTCAATCAGACCCTTCTCAAAAATTCACCCTGATTGGGATTGCTCAAGAGAAGTCTCCCCAAGAGATATTCAACGCAAAATCAAGAGCAGAATTAGTGAAGAAAAAATTAATTCAAAAGGGCGTTGACGGAGCTCGACTCAAAATACATTACAACGTTTTTAAACCTCAAGCAGAAGGCAAATATGAGGTTTGGCCATTCTACCCCTCCTGGTATGAATATGAAATTGGCGTTTATTTAGAAATTGATCATTAATCTTTATGAGATTAATCTACTTTTTACCTTTCGCCATAATTATTTCCTGCTCGTCAGAACCACAAAAATTCGACTTTGGCCCAGCAGGCACAGAACCAGGAACTGAAGATGAAATCTTAGTTAATGAACTCGATTTGTACGTTCCTGAAGATCCAACAGAAAGAAAATTTGACTTTTCAGAAATGCCAAGGACATGGTGGCTTTTAACCAAAAGAGGTGAGGAATTTATTCGTTATAATCATTGGGATGCTCAAGATGAAACCATAGAATTTGTTGTTGGCAAAGATGGTAGCGATTGGATGAACATTGCATATGCTCATGATTCTGACCAAGGTGACATAACGGAATTCACGGCCACTTTGGTTGAAGGCGAAGGTATTTCACAAGTGAACGGAAGCTTTATTTTCTCAAGCGAATTAGAAGATCAATCGAGAAAAGTAAACTTCTATTGGAATCAACTCAAACATTACATTGAATTCGAAAACTTATTAAGCGAGAGAGAATACTACGTACCAGATGGAGAGCTAGGTTATTTTATTTATGAAGAAACTTTTAGAGAAGAAGATTAAGCCTTACTAGCCAACAAAAGCTTTCTCCAGCTTACCTTAGCATCAATAATACCATGAAGGTCAGAAATTGCAACTCTGTCTTGCTTCATTGTATCTCTATCTCTGATAGTAACTGTTTTATCTTCTAAAGTTTGATGATCAACCGTTACACAAAATGGAGTTCCTATTGCATCAGCTTTTCTATAACGTTTACCAATAGTATCCTTCTCACTGTATTGACAATTGAAGTCTAATTTCAGTTCATCCATTATCTCTCTAGCAACGTCAGGCAATCCATCTTTCTTCGTTAATGGAAGAACAGCAACTTTATAGGGAGCTAGAGCATGGGGAAGTGTCATTACAACTCTCTCTGAACCATCTTCTAACTTCTCAGTTTTTAATGATTTTGACATTACTGCCAAGAACATTCTATCTAAACCAATTGAAGTTTCAACTACGTAAGGCACATATGATTCATTCAATTCCGGATCAAAGTATCTTAACTTTTTACCTGAATGCTTTTCGTGTTGTTTTAAATCAAAATCAGTTCTTGAATGGATTCCTTCCAGCTCTTTGAATCCCATTGGGAAATCAAACTCTATATCAGCTGCTGCATTTGCATAATGCGCCATCTTAAGATGATCATGGAAACGATAAGCTTCATCTCCTAAACCAAGGGCTTTGTGCCAATTGATTCTGAAAGTTTTCCAATGCTCATACCATTTCATCTCCTCACCAGGACGTACGAAAAATTGCATTTCCATTTGTTCAAACTCTCTCATTCTAAAAATGAATTGCCTTGCAACAATCTCATTTCTGAAAGCCTTACCAATTTGTGCAATCCCAAACGGAATCTTCATTCCGCCCGATTTTTGAACGTTCAAGAAGTTCACAAAAATCCCTTGAGCAGTTTCTGGTCTTAAATATATTTTAGCAGATTCTCCTGAAACAGATCCCAACTCAGTTGAGAACATCAGGTTAAATTGCTTAACATCCGTCCAGTTTTTTGAACCAGATAAAGGGCAAGCAATTTCTAAATCTTCAATTAGTGTCTTTAAATCGTCTAACTTTTCGTTCACTAATGCGTCACGCATTCTGTCTTCAATCTTCTTGATGTCCTCTACTCTCCTTAATACATTTGGATTGGTGTTTCTGAATTCTTCTTCATTGAAGTCATCTCCAAAACGTTTCAATCCTTTAGCAACATCTTTATTGATTTTACCTCTAATTTTTTCAATATGTTCTTCAATCAAAACATCAGCACGATATCTCTTTTTAGAATCTTTATTATCAATTAATGGATCGTTAAATGCATCAACGTGACCTGAAGCTTTCCAAGTTTCTGGAGCCATAAAAATAGCAGCATCCAAACCAACAATGTTCTCATGCATATGCACCATTGCTTTCCACCAGTAATTTTTGATGTTATTTTTTAACTCAGCACCTAACTGACCATAATCATAAGTTGCACTTAATCCATCATAAATTTCTGATGACGGAAATACAAAACCGTACTCCTTTGCGTGTCCGATTACTTCTTTTAGTTTGTCTTCTTGTGCTGCCATTTTAATTGAATTTGCTTGCAAATATAAGGCTTTTAAGTTCAATACGAAGTGCCATTTGATTGATTTACTTTGTGAAAAAAGCTTTACTTTTGGATTAGAATATTAGAAGACAAAAAAAAATCTGCCAAAGAAAAAATGGGCCATGTTAAAACTGTTACAAAAAAATAGACCTGGAAAACTGACGTTAATTTCGATTATTCTTCTGAACCTTATCACTTTAATAATCGCAATTAATTTAGACTGGAAAACTTTTGATCTAGTTTTACTCTTTTGGACAGAAAACTTAGCAATTGGACTTTTCAATGTGCCAAAAATGATTATTGCCTTTTTTAGCAATTGGTCAAAAAAAGGTAATTCCTTTTTTCCTATCCCTTTTTTCATTGCACATTTTTCAATCTTTTGTTTTGGCCATGGTGTTATTATTACAAAATTGTTCGGTGAAGAAAAACTTGAAGGTGTTCACATGGCAGAGCCAGTTGTCGACTTGATAAATACTCCTACTTTTTTTTCCGGATTAATCATCATGTGCTCTATTCAGGCAATATTTTTTGTAACAAGATTTATTTTCAAAGGTGAATACAAGTCATCTACTGTTTCGAAACAAATGTTTGAACCTTATAAGAGAATATTTATCACCCAAGCGCTCCTTATGGGGCTTGCAGTAATGATTTTCATGATAAATTCTGAATCCTCTTTTAATGCCGACTCCATTTTAACTCTTTGTCTATTTTTTGTGATAAAAATAATTATCGATATTCAATTGTACCGCAGTGATGAAAGAAAGAAGAAGACTACGGACTGAAAAGACGTCCTCAGTTATAAATTTCTGATGACGAAAATTCAAAACTATTCTATTTTGTGTGTCCGATTACTTCTTTGAGTTTGTCTTCTTCTGCTGCCATTTGAATAGAATTTGAATGCAAATAGAATCTAGAAGTACTGAAGGCACTTTTTTTTGGCATAGATTTTTCTATATTTGACACAGAAAAAGAAATGAATACTATTTCATTACATAACACATATTATTACTGGGCACTTCCTGACGGGACTGTTTAGTACTAGAATGCGTTTTACTAAATATTAATTACAATCCCGTCTTGACTCAGTCAGGCGGGATTTTTTTTGCCCAAATGATCAGTTAAGGCGCCAAATGAATGACATGAATAAATTATTGACACAAGAAATGAGCAAATACACCTCAACAGATTTTGAGGTATGGGAGATTTTATTTAATCGCCAAATGGAGAACCTTGAAACGAAAGGGAGCGTCCATTATTTGAATGCGCTAAAAGAAATGTCTGACGTTCTTAAACCTTCTGAAGTTCCTGACTTTAAAAAACTGAATGACTTTTTTCAAGAAAGCACAGGGTGGGAAATTGCTGTGGTTCCAGGATTGATTCCTGTCGAAGACTTCTTTGATTTATTGGCCGATAAAAAATTC
>JBLFXO010000004.1:0-32675 GCA_047609865.1 Arenicella sp. | reverse complement strand
TGGACAGAATTAACACGATTTCTTTAAGCTTCAAGGCCAAAACTTCTTCATCAGCTAATGCTGGATTTTTAAAAAGAAGCATAATTGATTCCATACAAGCGGCTAGTACTTCATTACCGTTTATGGGTGTCATGTATTCATTTGAAACTGAATTGACAGGTTCAGTTAAGAATTTAGGGGGGTTATTTTCAAATATTTGCTTGAGAACCTTTGGGAAAAAATGGACAGCTATCATCTCTGTATTTCCACTTTCTTCATCAGGAATCAAATCGAAGAAAAAATTACCACATTTCATTAAAATACCATCACCAGTGTTTGCGGTAAGACTTTCTGATTGTGAATAATGAGTATTTCCGCCTTCAGAAAAGAAGAGCAAACAGGCCTCATTACTTAAATGATTGGCTCTTTTAAATGGCGGTGTGATCCTCGCCCTTTCGAAAAGCTTTTCTCCGTATAAGTTAAGGGTGTCTTGATCTAACAGCATCTTTTAATTAAAGCTACATCTGTTTAAAACACATAAGTGTGTGAAACAATGGTGTTTACTTCTAACGAATATAGTGTTTTTGCGGTGCACACTTTTGATGAAGAGAGTTAATTCAATTAACAATTTGAGAATGTTAAGACATAAAAAGGGAGGTAAAATACTTTAGTCAACTTTGACAAAAGTTTCCTTTAACTGAAACATTTATGTCTCCTTGAGGCCTTTTTTGTCTCCTGATGTCTATTTGAAGTGACTATTAGTAAAAACAAAACCCCTAAGAAATTTGATACTTCTTAGGGGCCTCTAGGTCTACAGCCATATAGACTTATTTTTTACTCAAACTGAGTTGGCGGTCTGGACGAGACTCGAACTCGCGACCCTCGCCGTGACAGGGCGATATTCTAACCAACTGAACTACCAGACCAAATTTTGCTTTCCTTTGAAAGCGGGAGGCCAAAATTAAGTATTTTTTTTTACCGAACAATAAAAAAAAGGAATTAATTAAATTATTTTTTGTCGCTTGATAAGGTACTGTTGCAGTACGAATTCTACACCTTCTTGAATATCAGCGTCAATGAAATCAATTTTGAATTGAGAACACTTCAATTTAAGTTCAGCCATTTTGCTCTCAACCTCTTCTTTGTAAGATTTTTTAAGCTCATTCGGCTGCAATTTTATCTTCTCGCCCGTTTCTAAATCTATAAATGTTGTAGGCTTATTAGGGAATTCTAAATTAATCTCATGTTTCTTATCTGTCACATTGAATAATAAAACTTCGTGCTTGTTATGTTTAAGATGTAAGAATGCATCTGTTAATCTATCTAATGATTCACTTGAGAAAAAGTCAGAGAAGATTACGATTAATGATCTCTTATGATTGTTTTCGGCAACATTATGAAGAATATCTGACAAAGAGGTTGGACGATTCAAGTTGTCCTTTTGTTCGCCCATCATCTGCTCCAATTCGTGGTACAGTCTCTTGTGGTGTGCTTGTGAAGTTTTAACAGCCGTATCTACTTTAATTTCATCTGCAAAGATTGTTAAACCTACTCCGTCTCTTTGTTTTTTTAATATTTCAATTAAAGAGGCCATGGCATAAACCGAAAAGCCCACTTTGTTTAAAGGATATTCTTCAGAAATTTCAGGAAAGTACATGGAAGAAGACATATCTAAAATCATTCGACATCTCAAATTGGTTTCTTCTTCATAACGCTTAACGAAAAGCTTATCTGTTTTAGCATAGAGTTTCCAGTCAATATGTTTTGTGCTTTCCCCATTGTTATAAAGACGGTGCTCCGCAAATTCAACTGAGAAACCATGAAAGGGAGAGCGGTGCATTCCTGTTATGAATCCTTCTACAACTTGCTTGGCAACAAATTCCAAATTCCCAAATTTGGCTAGTTCTTGTATGTCAATATTTCCGTACATTCTCTAGACTAAAGATACTCATTTCCCTTATATTTTATATCTTTCATCCACTTATCTTCAATCATAGCATGCTGAAGTCAAAAGAAGAAAAAAAAGATTGTTTACACTGCGGTTCTGAACTATTCGGACGGAGAGATAAGAAGTATTGCTCTGATTATTGTCGGTCTGCGGCGCATAACGAACAGAATAGAGACCATTCTACTTATATAAGGCGGGTCAATAATGTTTTAAGAAAAAACAGGAGAATTTTGGCTGAACATAATCCTAAAGGAAAGTCTAAAATATCTGGTTCAGCGCTGATGGAAGAAGGTTTTAATTTTGCCTATTACACAAATGTTTACGAGACTAAAAAAGGAGGGAAGTACTTCTTTTGTTATGATCAAGGTTACATCAAATTAGAAGATGGAATGTACGCTTTAGTAGTTAGAGAATCTTATGTAAAATGAGAAAGGTAATCAACTCAATTTTTATATTCCCGGTTAAAATTTATCAATGGGTGATTTCACCAATTTTTCCCGCAAGCTGTAGGTATAATCCAACTTGCAGTGGCTACATGATAACCGCTATTAAAGAATGGGGGCCTTTGAAGGGAGGTTGGATGGGTTTGAAAAGAATTGCTTCATGCCATCCATGGGGTGGAATGGGGCACGACCCTGTTCCTGAAAATCCTAAGCGTCATAAACATTAAAAATCGTAAAACTCAACAATTTTCTTACCGTCTGCTTTAGATTTTGGGCTAAACGAACCATAACTCTTACCTTTTCTATATATCAAAGTCTTTTTGCCTATGAATCCAGAAATTTTAAGTTTCGTTGCTTGTGATAATTCGAAAATATACTTTTCATCATTTTCCAAAACATCTTTCACTTTATTTTCTAGGTCTGCAAGATCAGTTGCTTCGTTTTGAATTTTTTTCAATCCCTCATATATCGTAAGGCCATCAAAATGGGAGTGGTTTTTTATCGTGTTGAAAATTACGAACATCCCGATAGACTTTGTTGGGATTATAAAAAAGTAATCCTTTGTGCAAAGCACGCAGCTATAAATTTGTTTCAATGGCATTTTTGAATTCATTGCCATAGCGTCCTCTATTAGTAAGATTTCACCCTTGTTTTCCATGGAGCATTTATTTTTTAAGAGATATGAATATAACAAAAAAAGGGTGCCGAAGCATCTCAAAAAGCCAGTTTGGTAATTTATATTTTGGCGATTTTCTTTTTCTCAATAGTTACGAAAGATGCCAGACTGATAAACTTGTCAACGTCTTCTTTTTTAAGATAAGTTTGTTTCTTTTCCCAGTTGATTTTGTATTCACAAAAGTCCTGTCTGTTGCAACCTTCAGCAAATGTGATCTCTCCATAAACAAAGTTATTGTCTTCTTGAATTTCATTCATATGTTGAGAGAATCCTGACCCACATCTGCTAAAGATCTTTTCTTCATCATATGATACCAATGAATTTAGTTCGGTAAATACATTTTCTCTCATGAAGGTCCACATTTCGGAATTAGAAATTTTGGAATCGTCATTAGAAACTTCTTCTGTCTCATTGAATGAGCTCAATAAAATTGCTGTAACTGCTATACAGCCTATTGCGATTAATTTTTTCATAATTATGTTTTTATAGGTTGATGATTATTTCTGAATTTATAGTAGATAAAGATTTCGATAAAAATAAGGTTGAGTATCCAGCTTAGCCAAGCTGTGGCAACGATAACAGTTTCTTCTTTAAATGAATTTGAAAGGGACATTAATGGAACTAAAACTCGTAAGGTGACAGCTGCAAATGAAAGGGCGAAACTTCTATACATCCATTTTTGGTGTTCTGTAATGTTTTTTTGTTTGACCTTAATGATTGCCATGATCGTAGTATAGAACCACAAGCCGCCCATTATCAGAAAGGCTATTGTGGATGGCTGACCGCCTTCAGCATAAAATGCCATGATCAAACCTGTAGGGGCTGCAAAGGCCAAAATACCATAAGCGTAAATTTTGCCTAACATTTTATGAAGCCGAAGGTTTTTGTTTCTGAGATTCTTAATGAATTGAAATGGTCCAACGAGTATCACAATCATTGCACTTATTACATGTATATAGAAGGTTGGTCGCCAAACAGCGTCAAAGATTAACTCTTCTTTTACAATCAAAAAATTGATGTTCGGTTCAAAAGTTAGATACTGAGCTGTCGTATAACACAAAAGCAGGGCAAAGAGGGTCATTACAATCCAGCCGATATTTTTAGAGAGTTGAAGCATTTAAGTCATGTACAATTTCAGTTAAAAAAGGTTCAAAGTCAAACAGCAAGTAGCTTTGTTAAGGAACTTTAACCTTTCAATAGTGATAATACATACTTTGTGGTAAGTAACAAAAAAAAATCCCTCAACATAAGTTGAAGGATTTTTAAATGTATTGTTTTGAATATTATTCGAGTTCTATATAAGATCTCACTGATTCTTATTCGATTATTTCAAATTGAGGAACAATCAAAGTTGCGTTTTTTGAATTAACGAACTGCCCTGCTCCTTTTTCTAACCAAGCTTTAAAAGCATCCACATTTCCATGTGTTTGATAATTGGCTTTTCCTGAGATGTTATTTTCATTGTGATCTAGAATCACATACATAGGCTGAGTTACCTCTTGGTATTTCTCAATTTGCATGTTCATCCATTTGTCTCCAATGGTTTCCATAACTTCTCCATTTCTATCTTTATCTCCTTTGTATTGTTCTGCAATCTCACCTCTATCATCCACATACAAAGAAGCGATTACAAAATCTTTAGCCATCATTGGCGATATTGTTTCGTCTGCCCATACGAACTCTTCCATCTTACGACAGTTCACACATGCCCATCCTGTGAAATCCACTAATAAAGGTTTGTCAACTTCTTTAGCATATTCAAGAGCTTCATAATAATCTCTGATTACGTTAATTCCGTGACCATGTGCGTGTGTTGATTCTGGCCATTCGTCAGAAACCTCTGGCGCCGATCCGTGAAATCCATAAGGAGCTTCAGAATAACTAATCGGAGGTGGGAAACCAGAGATCCATTTTAAAGGTGCTCCAAATAATCCTGGAATTAAATAAATAGTGAATCCTAAAATAACCATGGCAAACATTCCACGTCCCACTGAAAGTTTTTGCATTGGACTATCGTGCGGGAATTGAATCTTGCCCAGGAGATATATGAAAAGCATTATGAACACTGCTATCCAAATTGCTAAGAACATTTCTCTTTCTAGGAAATGCCATTGCATTACTAGGTCTGCGTTAGATAAGAATTTAAGAGCAAGAGCAACTTCAATGAATCCTAAAACAACTTTTACAGTGTTTAGCCATCCTCCTGATGAAGGAAGTGAATTAAGCCATCCTGGGAAAGCAGCAAATAAACCAAACGGAAGAGCAAGTGCTAAAGAGAATCCTAACATGGCAACTATAGGTCCTGAAATCCCACCTTGTGCAGATTGAACTAAGACACTACCTACGATTGGTCCAGTACATGAGAATGATACTAGGGCCAATGTAAAAGCCATAAAGAAAATTCCTAGTATACCACCTCTGTCGGCTTGTTTGTCAGCCTTGTTAACCCATGAAGCGGGTAAGGTGATTTCGAATGCTCCGAAGAAGGAGATTGCAAATACTATAAATAAGACAAAGAATACTATGTTTACAATTGGGTCAGTGGCCATTGCATTCAGAGCATCAGCTCCTGCTAGAGATGCTACCAGAACACCTAATATTACATAAATCCCCACTATAAATCCAGAATATAAAAAGGCCTTCCTGATTCCTTGAGCTTTCGTTTTTGATTGTTTCGTGAAGAATGATACTGTCATTGGGATCATTGGGAATACACAGGGTGTCAATAAGGCTAAGAAGCCTCCAATAAAGGCTAGGAAAAAAATTAACCATAATGAGTCTTTATCCGTCCTTACTCCGTTATCTAGAGCACTGGTAAGGTCAAATGAAACACTAGTGTTTTCGGTATTATGGAAATCATTTTCACAGCCCATTAAGTATAGGTCCAGTTCTGCTGTTAATACTGATAGCTTGTTCGTGTCCTTAATTGTAATGTTTTGCTGAATAACAACTTCATATTTATAGCCCTTTGTATCCTCTCCTACAACTTTATTGATTGTTGTGGTATAGTCTTCTTTTGATTCAATGTTGGAATCGTCATTCAAGCTAAATATTGATTTATACCCTTGAGGATTATCGAAGGCGTACATTGCGAAAATAGAATCAATCTCAATGTTTACAGATAGAGAGTAATTCATCTTGTCCGTTCTCCAAGGGTCAGAAACACGGATTTTAATGGGGTCGAATATTCCTGAGTAAGTTGAACCCTCGCAAGTTGCTAATGCTGCTAGTAGGGTTGAGTCTGATTGGATAGAGTTGTCAGCCGTAGAATCAATCAGTTCGATTTCAATATCTCCTGTATCACCTTCTTCAATATTTGTTACTTCACAATCGCCAGTTCTACCATTACATTTAATTTCAACTTCTCTAAAGTCAGGAGGGAAACAGGCTGTTTTACAAGCCATGAAGCCATATTCTACTTTGATTTTGAAATCATTCTCAGATTTCAGTTTAATCCGTTGTTTGAATTTTGCTTTTTCGCCCGGAAAATATTTTTCAGGGTATCCTTCGTTGTCATGTTCTTCAGCCCCATATTCTCTTACTTTTCCTATCAGTTCGTAATCTGAACTAGCAGGAAAAGTGAATTCTGTAGCGTATGCCACAGATCCGGTTGGTTGCTCTTGGGCGTAAACATGCCAATGGTCTTTTTGTGTTGCTGTCATATTAATGACTGCTTCACAATTGTCTTCATAAGTGATGGAAAAATTCCAGATAATTACTTCATCCACCGAACTCGGCATGTCTTGAGAGAATGAAATAAGAGAGGTGAAAGCTATTAAAAGAGAAAACAAGAGCCTTTTGATCATAATTGTAAATTTTGAATTTCAAATGTAATAGAAAAGGTTAAAGGAGACTAGTTTATATACTCTTTATTATTGAACTTCTAAAAACTAAAAAAAGCGGCCAGAAGCCGCTTTTTTAACAATTATTTAAGATGATTATATCATTCTTATGTCTACAATTTTGGATATTGGAATCCAAACTCCACCTTTTAGACAGATAAAGCTTTTTCCTGTGGCCCAGACTGTCGTTTGTACAGTTTTGAGTCCTGAATCCGAATAGAATTCGATTTGACATTTGAATTTATCAATGTTTCCGAGTCTTGTAGCGTCAGTCAACTTTGACATTAAAGCTGGGTGTTGCTCAAACTCGATCATTTTTTTGAATGATAAAGATTTAATAGATTCTTTCTCAATTTGAACTGGGTTTAATACTTCTTGCATAGCTTGAGGTTTTAAGTTCAGTTTCTAAATTAGCACATTGAATGAATGTGAGTCAGATGTGATTAATTTTGATTCTGAGGTGAATATTAGGTTTCTTCAATTTAGGAATAAAATTGATATTTTCCAAAAAAATCTTTTGCATAAAAAAACCTAAGGGATTAACCTTAGGTTATAAAGTGATTTTGCTAATCAAATATTATTTCATAATGTACTCAGTAATGAATTCATTAAGTTCCATATGTTCTCCGTTAACATCAATATCTTTTACTTCAAGACTTACAAAGAATCTAGTGATAACTCTACGAGCCATTTCACTATCTTCATTTAATGTGAAGATTACATTGTTTCCGCCTTCAACAGCTGAAGTAGATACACTAAAGTAGTCTCCGTAATATGAAGCAGTTTGATTAATGCTAGCTACTGTGAAGTCATTGGCCATTGTAAAATTAAATGAGCTCGTAGTAGCTTTATCATAATCTGCAGTTGCATCATCAAAAGAAACTCCATGATGTGCCATAGTGAAAACTGATAGTAATAAACCTGTTGCTAATCCTAAAAACTTTTTCATTTTACTAAATTTTATGTTTGTTATCCCTTTATACAAAAGGCATGCTTTAAATTTAATGAACCAATTATTAAACTTTGTTCAAACTTTAGACGCAATTCGTATGCCAAAGGTTGAGCCAAGATATGAAAATAATTTTTGTCTCTGTTTATCACATCTTTTTAAAAAAGGTTATTATTGGAGCTACAGATTAACGGATGGCATTAAAGAGATCATTTACAAAAACAAAAATTGAAGCAGGTTGTGATGAAGCGGGGCGCGGTTGTCTTGCTGGGCCAGTAGTGGCTGCCGCCGTGATTTTACCGAAATCTTTTAAGCATCCAGACTTGAATGATTCGAAGAGAATGACAGCCAAACAAAGAGAGAACTTATTTCTCATCATCAAAGAGAAAGCAATTGCTTGGGGAATCGGAGTTGTAGATCACGAAGAAATTGATAAAATAAATATACTCAACGCCTCTTTTGAAGCAATGCACCGGGCGGTGCATCAATTGAAATCAAAACCAGAATTATTATTGATTGATGGAAATCGATTCAATCCATATGAAGGTATACCTCATGAATGCATCATAAAAGGTGATGCAAAATTCTTATCCATTGCTGCTGCATCTGTACTTGCTAAAGAAGCAAGGGATCAAATAATGACAGAGTATGCACTAGAATTTCCTGCCTATAATTGGACTAAGAACAAAGGCTATCCAACAAAAGAACATAGAAAAGCTATTCTTGAAGTCGGAACCTCTCGCATTCACAGAATGACTTTTAAACTCCTTTCTGATGAGCAGTTAAAGCTGGATTTGTAAAGTTCACATTATACTGTGTATACATCCTTTATAAGGACTGACGATTCAATCAATTCATTCCTTAATTTTACTTTGTGAAAAAGTCGGCTCTTCTTTCGAGAATCATTCTTGTAATTGCACTCTTGGGGGCCTTTACGTATTTGGCCTATTTGATTTTTAAAATTCAAGATTCAAAATTCTCTTTACTTTCTTTCCAGATTGAAAATGCGGAAAACACAATCGTAGTGTCTGATGTAGATAGGTTAGTGTCAAAAATTGAATACATTGACGAAGTGAAGCTGAGTGGTTATCCTGATAAGCTGAAATCTGGAATGGATTTTATTTTGGGCCAAGATTCGATTTCGTTTAACTCTCTAGTTTCAAAAGAGGTCATGATCTCATTCACAGCTTCTGACTTTTCAATCGCATATCAAGATGGCGTCTCATTTTCATCTCTTTCCAATTTTATCAATGATGATTTAGGGATACCTTCTGAGTTGACAGAAGAAGGTAAGATGAAAATTTCAGGAGTCGAGTTTTTTGCAGAGCAATTTGGAGACTATAGGAGTTTGTCTACTTTGAAACTAAAACCCATTGAAAACAAGGATGCTCTTGATTACGGAAGTGCCGATTATCTCGTTTTTAATTCTCAAAATGAGAAAGGAATCAGACATATGCTTTCAAAGAATTATCATTTCATTTTAGAAGAACGCGCATCAAGTGGTCTTTTAGGGAAAACCGTTAACTCGGAATCTTTTATAAAAATCGCGCCAGCGAAATTTGATTTAATAAGTTTTTATGGTTCGAGTAGGTTTACCGAGGATCTTGACAATTTATTAGTTCCTCAAGTTGATGAGGTGTTAAGTTGGGTGGATAAAGGATTGATGTATGTGAAGTCAGGAGAATATGAGTTTTTGATTGGAAGAGAAAAACCTGAAGCTAGTTTGAGTTTGATTCTTGAAGAAATGACAGTGGAATCAAATAATGATTCTTTGACTGTAGCTTATTTTAATATTGGAAAGTTCAAAATCCAACCATTTAAAGCAACTTATAATTGGGCCTCAAGTATACCAGAATTAGAGAGTGAGTTGTTGTATTATGCCGAACTGAATGATTTCGTTGTTCTTTCTAATTCTATCCCTGCAATGAGATGGTATTTGGGCGAAGTGCAGCTTGGGAATTTATTTGAACAAAACATTTCTGGTTACGGATTGTATTCAGATTGCCTTCCTAATTCTGCTCATCATTTATCATTGAGTAATAGCGAAGATCAACTCAGTTGTTCTAGTACAATTTATCAGAAGAATGGTTATAAATTAATTACTTCAGTTCAGGCAAATCAATCCGAACCTGAAGGTTTGGGTATAGAGATGGAAGTTGATTTTCCGATTGATATTTCACCGTCTCGCATTCAAATTTGTGACGAAGGCATTCTATTAAATAATTTAAATGCCGTTCAATTATATTCAAAGGAAGGGGAACAGAAATGGTCTATAAAACTTTCTTCGGACTTGGTGGATAAACCACAGATTGTTGATTTTGAAAATGACGGGATTAACGAATATGTTCTGTTTCAGAGAAACGAGTTAGACGTAGTTAATTCCAAAGGAAAATCATTGATTGGCTTTCCTGTGTCATATTCTGGTGATTCAAAAGCTGGATTAGCTGTGAATTATGACAATTTGTTCAATTATAGATTAATAGTCAGCCTAGAAAATACGGTGAAAGTATATGACGAAAGTGGTGAAATAGTTGAAGGTTGGATGTTTGAGGGGATGACGGCCCCAATTAAAAGTAAAATATATCATGTTTTGACATCCGGAAAAGACATTATTGCCTTCAAAGATGCGAACAAACAACAGTACATTTTAAACAGAAAAGGTGAAACGAGGCTGGAAGAACAAATTAGTTTTGAATTGCCAAATGAAACAGATTTTGTGGTCGGCGGTATGGAATCATCACTTCGAAAGATGGGTTATGCAGATGGCTATATTTACAATTACTATGTCCTTGATGGCCAAAAAGACTCAATTAAAATGGATCAATTTGTTTTGCCAACAGCTATTCACTGGGAGTTTAACAACGGCAACCCCTTGTTAATAATTGAAGAAACCGAGCGTCTATTAATTGCTGATCAATTCGGCTATATCAAGAGCGAAGTACTTAAGCCAAAGAAAACTAATATGTTCGTTGGGTTAGTAGGAAACAAAGAGTATGGGTTTGTTTTTTCGGATAATTCTCAGAATAATATATATTTGTTGAACAATTTCGGGAAGATGATGCTTCCAAAAGCAGTGCAAGGTTCCTCTGTTTGTACGATAGAAGGGGATTTGCTTTATACATATTCCGGAATTAATATTAAAGCTTACAAAATTAAAGACTAAAGATGAAAAAAATATTACTTGGATTGTCTGTCTTAACTATGCTAAGTTCTACTACAGCTGTAGCTCAGGACTTTTTAGGGTTTAGACAAAGTAATTACTCAGGAGTATCTGGAGGGGATTTTAACCCTGCAAGCATTGCTGATAGCAGATTTGTTGTGGATGTTACTTTAGGAGGGTTTTCCTTTTCTGGTTATAACGACCACCTTTATTTTAATACGAGATTAATGCCTTATTGGTGGTCTCAGTCTTTTGACGATACTGATCCTGCAGTGAATGCATGGCAACAGGCACCTAATTTTGGAACAATAATTTCGCCAGATTCCACTGATTACTATAAAGGAATTGGAGAAGGTAACTTCTTCACTTTTGCCAATCCAAAAAACAAAGCAAGAACTGCATACTTTTCAAATGACGTTGATATCTTAAATGTAATGGTGTCAATCAATAGAAAGCATGGGATGGCCATTAGCCTTGGAGTAAAATCTAGAACTATCTTTAATATTGATCATTTGGCTCCTGAATTGTTAGAGTTAGCTACGAATGACCTAGAGGTCCCTGATTTATGGAACTTAGATTTAAGTGATCAACTGCTTAATATTTCATTCAATAGTTGGATGGAATACAATGCTGGTTTTGCCATGACAATTATGGATAAAGACGAGCATTACATGAAAGCGGGTGTTAAATTGAAATTCCTTCAGGGATTAGGTTCTCTTTACATGTATACTGATGAAATTCAATATAACTTCTTAAATTCTGATACTGCGAATTCAATCCAAGGAGAATTCAATTACGGATACTCTGGAAACATTGATCAATATTTTGACGCTAACAATACTGCTTATACTGGAGGTTCTGGTGCTTTGGCAGACCCGGCAGATCCAAATAGTGGTGCTCTGCAGTTTGGAGACATCTACCAATTAGAATCTAAACTTGGGTTTGGAGCTGATATAGGATTAGTTTACGAATGGAGACCAGATTGGGAAGAGTACAAATACGACATGGATGGAGAGACAAATTTATGGAGAAGAGATAAAAACAAGTACAAAATTAAATTGAACTTGGCCTTGAATGATTTAGGTGGAATGAGATATCTGAAATCTGATAACTCTAGAAACTTCAGTGTAGATGCATCTTTATTTGATTTAGGTGGGTTTGACGATAGTGATGGATTAGAAGCGTTCAATGATAATGTTGATACAATGGTTACTAATGGTGATGCAACAATTATTAATGATAAGGGAACATTCTACATGAATTTGCCAACTCACATCAATGCTGGTGTTGATTGGAATATTTGGAATGACTTCTATTTGCAGTTCAATTCAATGATTGGATTCCAAATGAATAAGGATGCACACAAAGTAAGATTCCCGACTAACTTCTCATTAACCCCTAGATATGACTTCATGTGGGCTGGTTTATCTCTTCCTGTATCTTATTCAGGTTTATATGGTTTGAGAACAGGATTAGGTTTAAGAATGGGACCAATCATTATTGGAACAGGAGATTTGAAGTGGTTGTTTGCGCCAACGAAAGACAAAGACGTCAGAGGAGCAGATATCTATGCTGCTTTAAAAGTGCCAATCTTATACACACATCCTAAGGATATTGATTTAGATAAGGTTTCTGATAAAGTTGATTTATGTGTTGAAACCCCAGGTGTTTGGGAATTCATGGGATGTCCTGATACGGATGGTGATGGAATCCAAGATTCTGAAGATGCTTGTCCTACTGAGGCAGGCCCAATTGAATTCCAAGGTTGTCCTGATAGAGATGGAGATAAGATCATTGACAAGAATGACCAATGTCCTGATGATGCTGGTTTAGCTGAATTCAACGGATGTCCTGATACTGATGGCGATAGAATCATTGACAAAAATGATGATTGCCCTGATGTTCCTGGAATCGAGTTATTCAACGGATGTCCTGATACTGATGGAGATGGTATAAAAGATTCAGATGACCTTTGTCCTGAAGTTGCCGGTCCTAAAGAAAACCAAGGTTGTCCTGATACTGATGGTGATGGAATCTTTGATTACCTAGATGCTTGTCCGCTTGAGGCAGGTCCTGAAGAGAACAGAGGTTGTCCTTGGCCAGATACTGATGGAGATGGATTGTTAGATAAGGATGACAGATGTCCTTACAATGCAGGTCCTCCTGAAAATGACGGTTGTCCTTATACTGATACAGATGGTGATGGTGTGATTGACAAAGATGATGAGTGTGTGAATACTCCTGGTCCTGTTGAGAACAAAGGTTGTCCTGTAATTGATATTGAGATCTTGAAGAGAGCGTTTGACGCGCTTCAATTCGAAACTTCTAAAGCAGTTATCAAGGATGAGTCGTTTGAGTCATTAGAAGACCTTGCAGCATACTTAGTGGATAATGTTGAATTCAGATTGAAAATCGCAGGTCACACTGATAGTCAAGGTGCTGCACAAGCTAACTTAATCCTTTCTAAGAAACGTGCTGAGTCAGTTCGTAACTTCTTAGAGTCAAGAGGTGTTGCTGCTGATAGAATGATTGTTCAATACTTCGGTGAAGAGCAACCTATCGCAACGAATGACACAGCTGAAGGTAGAGAGCAAAATAGACGTGTTAATATGGAAGTGATTTTTGAATAAGAAATCCTCGAACTAAATATTTAAGTCCTCTCTTGGTTCAGCCAAGAGAGGACTTTTTTTTGTCACCTATTTAAGTAAATTGAATTATATTTAAAGAGATGATAAAAATATTCAAAATATTCCCTGCCCTTTTTCTGTTCTTCTTAGTTGCATGTAATTCTGATCCTGTCTTAGATATTGATAAAGAAGGTATAGATGATTATGTAGCGTCTTGTATGAATCCAGAGAAGATCTATGACATTACGCAAGGTGCGAGATATTCAAGAAATGACGAAACTTATCAAGTAAACGGATATGCCCTTTACGATTCTTTGATTCTACATACCATTGAAGAGAATACTCAAAATTCAGCGACAACGCGCAACATATTCTATAAGGAGGATTTGCCGGTTTATGTTGAAGAGTACATATCGACTTTTGAAGAAGAAGAAAGTACGGTCACCGAGAGAAAGATCTATTTAAATGGTAGAGACATTTTAGAGGCTGAAGAAAGAACAGCTGTGCTTGATATTGAGTTCGAGGAATTTGCAAGCGTTGACTTATCAGTGTCCGATTATGATTTTGACCGACCAAAGAATGCACTCTTTCAAGAGGGAGAATTTGAGATGAAGTATGGGGAGTTCCTGATTTTGGGAGCCGAGTCTTACCTTATTCTAGAAAATCCTGAAAGCAAGTTCGGGGTTGCTCTGTACATCATTAAAGGGGATGAACTACTTGATAATCTATATGCCCGTCCATTAGATTATGAAGGGAAAACACTGCACTTTGATTATGAGTTTCTAGAAATGAACGGCATTGATCGCATGATATATCATGGTGCCGAAGTATTAGAGTCAGAAGATTAATCGTTCTTCTCTATTGTCAAGGAAGTAATCTTATTTACTCCCTTTATCGTCTTAGAATTGATAGTGACTCTGTAAACAAAATCAGCGCTGAGTTCACCAATAAAGTATTCACTTTGACCAGACTTCCCTTTATGGATAAGCTTGAAATCTTTTGGTTTATGCGTTAGAAAGAATGTTTTTAAGATTTGTTCTGATTGAGAATCAGAGTATAAATCTTCTTTTCCATCAATTGAAAGATCAATATTGTCGCTGAAGTTTGCAGCAATTTTCTCGGCATTACCGTTTTTGAATGCAGAAACCATAAGTGATTCGAAAGTAGGTTGTTGAAACAACTCCGTCTCGCTTCTTAAGATTGGCTTGTATTCAACTTCAGTATATTCTGGTTCTCGAGGTTGTGCAAATGCAAAGCTCGTAGCCAGTAATCCGATTATGAATAAATAATTTTTCATTAAAGTGATTTTCAGTATTCGTTGTAGTTTTATACTCATGACTCAACAAAAACTAAGCCAGAATATGTTAATCTATTTCCTTCTTGTTTGAGGCATTCTTCTTTCGCAATTTACTCAATATTTTTTTGGTAGGTTTCTCCGCTATCAGATAGAATGGAATACTTATCAATATGCAGCTGAAAACTCCCAGAATCCAAACATAAGCGTTTTGGGTAGCTGGTTGTTTTATCCAACCCATATTTAATAAGAAGTACAACATTAAATAAATGGATGCGAAATGAGTAATGTATAAGGTGTAACTCATTTTTCCCATTACTGTCAGACATTTCCAGCTGATGTCGAACTTTAAAAAATTAACAATTAAAGAAAGAGAGAGCAGCGCAGATAAAGAGGTGTAATCCTGTTTTCTTCTCCCAATTCATATTTGAGAAATACCATCAACGGAAAAAGAATTATTACTGAGAGTATAAGCTTGCCTTTACCTGTAATCCAAGCAGTAAACAGGTCTTTTGAAACGGCTCGGTACAAGAGAGTACCCATTACAAAGAATACTGAATAATCAAAAAAGAATCTGTCAATTACGTATGTTCCGGCATGTTCATTTTGAACAAAAATGAAACTTGAGAGATAGAGAACGGCTATTACAATGATGAAAATATTGCCGTATTGCTTCTTGAAAAGCACCGAAGGGGCAAGAATGTAGAAGATAACTTCATGTGAAAGTGACCAGAATTCAGGAATTAATTCTCCTTTAGGAATGTAAATGATGTTATGAATTGAGTTTTGCCAAGTATAAAATACTGATTCGCCCTTAACATTCAAAGTAGTATTTGAATTATTTTTTAACCTTTGAAGTCATATTATTATTTTAGAACCGACTAAAGAAAAATGAAATTAAGAATAATACTAATAGGAAAAACGGGCAAAGATTTTCTGTCCAAAGGGGAAGATGAATACCTAAAACGTCTGAAAAGATACATCAAGGTTGAGCGTCTAGAAATCAGTGATGTAAGGAATGCGAAGAGTAAATCGGCTGACCAACTGAAGCAAGAAGAAGGACTGATGATGCTGGCAAAAATTGAAAATTCTGAGTTCGTAGTTATACTAGATGAGAAAGGAAGAGATTATACTTCTGAAGATTTAGCGAAGTGGATGCAAAACAAGATGAATCATGTGAATTCAAATCTGACATTTGTTATTGGAGGACCTTATGGTTTTTCTAAAGAGATGTATGAAAGAGCAAACGAAAAGATGTCTTTGTCAAAAATGACATTCAGCCATCAAATGATTCGAATGATTCTATTTGAACAGCTTTATCGTTCTTTCACAATAATCAAGAACGAGCCATACCACCATCAATAACTACTTGACTTTATGCCTCATTCTGCCAGCTAAATAACCAAAGAATGTAGGGTGGGAGTGCAGCCTTGAATTTTCAGTTAAAGACTTCTTTGTTTGGATATTTCCAGATTTTATTGACTCTAAGTTATCTTCAATTAGATCGAGACCACCTAAATACTGGATTAGAGGATAAGTTTTGAAGTTGTCTTTCTTTTCTATTTGCAAAACCTTCTGATCAATTATATTTCCTGTGTCAATTCCTTTATCAACCAAATGTAAGGTGATACCAAATAAATCTGATTGTTGCTCTCTAAGAGCCCAATACCCTCCGTGAACACCTCGGTAAGCTGGAGTGATGCCTACATGGATGTTTATGCTAGGAATCTTGATTTTGTCAAGTTGCTCTTTAGAGATGATTCCTGTTCCATTAATGAAAATCAAATCAGGAATATCCTTAGCAATCAACTCTTCAATATTTACCAAATTGATAGCGTTGATTCTTGTGACAAGTGAATCGTCAATAGTGGATGAACTTCTATTAGAATCCTGAAGGATGGCCGCAGTTCTTTTTCGAGAACTCAGAAAAGGAAGAATTCCAATTTGAAAAGCAACCTGACCGCAGGCTTTGAAAAAACCTAGATTTTTCATTCTCCTTTTAAGCACTTTTTTTCGTGGCTCATGAGGCTCAATATATACTTGTTTCACGGTGAAATGAGACTTCAGAAAGTTTACCAATAGATTGCTATTGGTGCCCTCGGTGCAAAACACTATAACCTTATTTGCTACTTCTTTCTTCAATTTCAGACATGTTTAATGATTCGAATCCATATTCTTTTTGTAGTATTTTAAAATGCTCAATGAGTGATTCTAATTGTTCAAATGCTTCTTCAGTTTTTTGCGAGAAGTTATGTGGATGCCACCATAAGTGATAAACCGTTTCAGCCTTGGCCGCCTTTGTCATTTCATTTTTGATCCTTTTAATTTTTCTTTTTTCAAGCCATTTCTTTGATCCGACTGGTCTCAAAAATCTATTTGCTGGGATGTTTAATAATCCGCTAACTTTTTCTAAATCTTCAATTGGATGACTTTTTGTTTCCTCAACTTTGAAATAAGCATCTCCAAACCGATTTGCTTTTTTGTAAATCCCTTCTGAATTGAATTCGCTATTTGTCCAACTTTTACTCTTCTGGTTTCCTCTATAAGTTTTCAGCCCATTGTTTGCACAAATGGCTAGATAATCTAGATCAATCTGATTTCTTGGAAAAACAATAGATTTGAATTCATGGTTTAACTCTTTGGCTAGTCCATTCATTAATTGGCAATCTTTTTCAAATTCACTTTTAGTTTGGCCTTTCTCAAGCGCATAATAATGACTAAAAGTGTGACTCGCCAACTCTTGATACTCACTTTTCAATATCCACTGAAGCTCCTGCTTTCCATCCAAAATTTCAAAAGGTATTTTTTTGAATTTGTCTTGATCGAACGGAAATGGTGAATAATTGCTGTTTTTATAGCTGATTTTGAAGTCCAAACTCCCTGATTTTAGTTTGGATTCGGTTTCTGCCAATAGTCCAACAAAAGCCCATGTGGTATGGATTCCATTGCTTTCAAAAAGAGCAATTTTCTTTTTTATTATCGCATTTACTTTTGAGAGACTAGCAATTGAAGATGCTCCTTCTGAAACATCATGAATTCCCCAGAATTTCTCAAAATCAAGCGATATGCAAAGTGTGCCAGCGATAGTTTTTCTTTAAACGTGAAATTACTTAATAAATGTGAACAATGTAATATCCAAACTTTAAACACGAATCCCCGTAGAACAAGACAATAAACACTGCATGGGTTCAATAGGTCTGTTAGACATCACTTTTTGGATGGTATATTTTATACTCATCACTTTCGTGCTATGGATGTATAAGAACACAAAGACGCAGACTTATTACAAGTATTTTCTACCTGCGTTTTTTCTTAAAGTATTTGGTGGAGTGCTGTTTGCCGTGATTTATGTTTATTATTATCAATTCGGAGACACTTTTCTTTACGATCGTGGAGCCTACTATCTCTCGGAAGTCCTCATTGATTCTCCCTCTGATTACATCAGGCTGCTAGCCTCAACTCACGCTGAGTTGCCGCCAGATCTAAATTATATTGCACAGAAAATTTCCTACTCAGCCACGCATGAAGAGTGGTTCATGGTAAAACTACTCTCACCTCTCTCTTTGATCGCAGGGAGATCATATTTAGTGCTTACTTTATTCATGTCAACCATTTCGTTTTGGGGTTGTTGGAAACTGTTTAAGGTGTTTTCAGAAATGATGCCTAAGCGAATTGATATTGCCTTTATTTCAGTTTTTGCCGTTCCGACCTTGATTTTTTGGGGAGGAGGAATAATGAAAGATACTGCGACCTTAGCATGTTTTTGTTATCTACTTTTCGCTCTATATCAAATCTCAAAAAAGAGAACAAATTTTTGGCTAATACTTGGGATTGTAATTTGTTCATTAATTATTTTTAAGCTGAAAGCCTACGTGATAATTGCATTTCTACCATCCGTCTTTATAGTGCTTTATTTCAGGGTTTTTGGTAGGTCAGACAGCCAACTTGTGAAGTATTTTGTGAGACCTTTCATGCTTTCTTCAACCATTTCATTGGCCTTAATCACCTTGAGAGGTTTGGCTGAGTCTAGTGAAAAATACAATGCAGATGGAATTCAAGGAAAAATTCATGGTTTTCATACATGGCATACTACGCAAGGAGGGTCTGTTTATAGTTTAGGTGAAATAGAGTATACGGCTACGGGAATTATCTCTAAAATACCTGCTGCCCTTAACGTGACTTTTTTCAGGCCTTATGTATGGGAAGTCTCCAGTATTGTTCAGTATTTGACAGCCCTTGAGAGCCTCTTTTTAAGTGTCTTTTTTATTCTCATATTATGGTGGACGAAGTTGAGGTTCTTCAAATATCTCGGTATGGAACCCTTCTTAAGTGCAACCTTCTTGTATGTTTTGATTTTCGGATTTGCTGTAGGTTTTACCTCCTATAACTTTGGCGCCTTGGCGAGATACAAGATACCTATTCTTTCACTTTTTGTGTTCTCATTATTTTATGTCTATCACAAGTATAGAGAGACGAAAGATGCCAAGAATTAGTCCAAAGCATCTTTGTAAAAGGCAACAGTTTCATCTACCATTCTATTGAGACAATAGTATTCAAGTAAATCCTTTTTAGCGTTTCGAGTCAACTTTTTAGACAGCTTATCATCTGATAGAATTTTTGCCGCATTTTCAGCCAATAGATCTGTGTCAAAACACGGTGTAATTAATCCTGAATATTCATGTTTAATCGTTGTGTTGAAAGCCGGAACGTCAAACGTAATCACGGGACGTTCATGATTGAATGCTTCTAATAGAACGAGTCCAAAGCCTTCTGATTTTGAAGTTAGAATGACCAAATCACATTTTTGATAGTGGTCATCAATGTTACTGACATGGCCCAAAAATTCAACGTCATTCTCAATATCTAATTCCTTGATTTTGGATTTTAAGGTCTCCACAAAATCTCCTTGTGCATCACCAGCGATTTGGATTTTCGCATTGATTCCTTTAGTCTTTAATTTAGGAAGCATCTCTAAGGCGAAGTTCTGACCTTTGTATTCCACGAGTCTTCCAGGGACCAAAATAATCTTAGAGTCTGATTTTATTAATTCTGGGTTTTTTTTTTCAGGATAATCGAATCCATAATTGATGATTCTAATCTTACTTTGAGGGATGATATTGCCTTGAACGACCAGATCGTGCAAGCCTTTAGAAACTGCGAAATATTTGTGGATCTTCTTTTCAGTAAACTTTAGAATCTTAATGTACTTTGTTGATGTTACTTTAGATGGGTCGAAGCCGTACTGGGCTTGGTAGGTCTCGTCAAAGCCATGAATAGTAGAGACGAGTTTAACTTTTAAGCCAAATACTTTTTTAATCAATGCGAACCATAGCTCGGCATGAATCAAGTTGAGATGGATTAGGTCGTAATCTTCACTTTTCGCAATTGATTTGAGTCTTCTTAATAATCCAAAAGACAGGTCTTTTTTAGCCGAAACGAATTCGAAAGGAATCTTTTTGTCTTCAATCACTTTCTTGAAATGATCAAGTTTCAATAGGTCATCAGGATGAACAATACAAATAAACTTACAGTCAATTCCGCGAGCCATTAGTGCCGGAATTATTTCGACAAGATATTTTTCTGAACCTGCAAAAGCTTTCACTTTTTGTACAAACAAAATTTTCATTAAAACAGTTTTTCAAATTGATAAAACATCTTTTTGTTATCAAGTTTTCCCTCGGCGTATACTGACGAAGATAGGGCCAATTTCTTTCTTAATTCTGAGGATTTGAATAATTTGTCTAGGGCATTTTTCATGTCCTGAACGTTTTCTAATTCTACTAAAATTGCGTTTGAATCATCCAACATATTTTGAACCCCTTTAACATTTGAAGCTATAATTGGCAAGGCAGAGCATTGGGCTTGCATGATGGCAAGACTAGAAGTTTCTCCTTTAGTTGCTTGAACATAAATGGTGAGATTACTCATGAATTGTACAACAGCACCCTTCGATAACATTCCGGTGAATTTCGTTTTTTCAGATTGACTCAAGGTTTTCAACTCTTTTAGTGAAGGTCCATCACCAGCAATGTGAAGTTCACTTTCAGGATAATCAAGTTCTTCAAAGGCTTTAATGAGTGTTTTGTGATCCTTTAACTCATTTATTCTAGATACCATTCCAACTTTCAATTTATTAGAAGAAGCAATGTTAGGTTGATAGTCTGCGAGGTGTAATCCAGTTTTAATAAGATGATTCTTCGTGCTTTTATAAAGAAACCGCAACTTGGATTTCAATTCGTTTTGATATTCTGGCGTAAGCGAGATTACTAGCTCAGCTTTTCTTTGGGCTAAAATGGACCACAACCATTCCTTACGAGTCTTAAGCTGATTTGATTGATGTTCTACAAAGATGAGTTTAGACTGATTCTGCATCAGTTTTGGGAGATGCAAAATGAGGGAATTGACGTGAAGTGAAATTGACTTGAAGTCTTGTTCTAATAAGGTTTCACTAATTTCCTTTAAAGCATTTTTATCTACTCCAGTTTCTTTCTGGATTACGAAAACGTCAGAGCAAATTGATTTGGCAAAATCCAACTGATCTGCCGGAACATCTTCAACACCGTAAAACAGGATGTGATGGTGAATCTTTTGCTCAACATCTCCTCTTATCAAATTAAAGACATAATCTGCTGTTCCTCCAAGGCCTGAATAAATGATATGAAGTGTTTTGGATTGCATTTATGAGAACAAAATATGTTTAATAATTGCTAAAAATCTTCTGCTAAAAATCTGTTTGCCGCTTTTTCTGTTTCCAATCCAAAATAGACACCAAGCTCTCTTCTTTTCTCCTTGCAAAGCGCATGAAAGAGCAGCCAAAGTTGTTAATTCAGCTTCAAAGTTATTGATCACCTTTTGAGAAATCCTTTCATCTGCCGAAAGGCTTTCAACAATTTGCTCTTTTGATTTAATGATCTGATTCGCATCAGCCAAGACCATGCTTCTGCAATCATGTTGAACAATAGCTGCAGTTACTTTATTTGATAAGTTCAAAGGATATCTGGCCGCAATTTTCAAAACTACCTCCCAGTCTTCACCAATTTTCACATCCGCATGTTCGTTGAAAGGTGTGTCAAGAGCAATGTCTTTTCGCAAGAAAAACTGACAAGCAAACATATTTCTTTTTTCAATGATTGACTTTATGCTAGTTTGATTAAGTTTTGGAACTTGAATCTTTTGATCTCCAAGGATTTCTTCATATCGGCTGTGAAAGAATTCTGGGTTTTTTAACTGTAACAGCTTCTCGTGGGCATGCGATAGATGATTAGGGTAGATGAGGTCATCTGAATCTAAGAAGAAAACATATTTACCCTTTGCCAATTTACTACCTCTATTACGAGCAGCACCTCTTTCGGCATTTTCTTGATGGATGTATTGAATTCTTTGGTCCCGATACTTTTCAATAACAGCTTTAGTATCATCCGTGCTTCCGTCATCCACAATGATAAGTTCCCAACCATCAAAGTCTTGCGATATTACAGAATCAATAGTTCCAGAAATTATTTCTTGTCTGTTAAAAGTAGGTATGACAATTGAGAAAAACGGCATTTATTGGCTCTTACTAATGAGGTCTTTTTTTGATGAAGGTAAAAACAGATAATCACAATTCGTTAAATCTGAGTGGATTCCAATTTCTTGAATACCTTCAAATTTTGCTATACCCTCTTTTGTTATTCTAAATATCAGATAATCATTTGCGGCTAAAATTGATTCAATCTTTTTTTGCCTAATGAGTCTGTCTTCATTTTCTTCTGAGTAAACCGGTAATATTTCACAGAGTATTACGGCACTTATTTTTTTCTCGAATAATGATTCAATAACTCCCAGTTCTGATCCTTCTACATCAATTTTTATCAAGTCAAATTCATTTGGTTCAAGCTCATATAAAGGGGTCGTTTCAACTTGAACTGTTTTGGTGTCTGTCGTTTCTCTGAAATTTTCAATGATGGTTGCTGATGAATCTCCCGGGTCGCGACCTTTTATAAAGAGCTTAACCTTTTCTTTGCTAAGCGCAATTCCGTAAGGCTGAATCTTGCATTTTGAGAACTGATTATTTGTGATAAGCTTATTGACATAATCAACACATGCAATATTCGGTTCAAAACCAACATATTCTGAATCAGGAAAAAGCGTTTTCCATTTGATTAATGTTTGTCCCACATTGACTCCAACATCCAAAAACCTACAATCGTTTGATCCAAATTTTGCCAATACGCTTGTCATCCACGGCTCGGCATCATAGAAGTTTGGAAAACCAAGACCCTTTTCGATTTGTACTTTCACAACCTTATTATTAATAGAGGTAGTGTAGGTGCGTCCAATCCCAAGCTTATTGAATATTTTTTTTATCATCTATTGAATTAATGATTTCTTTGATTTTGCTATCATAGTCGTTGTTTTTTGCGTAATCCATTCTTACATTTTTGAGTTTATCAGAATTCCAAAATGTTAGTTTGTAAATTAATTTATTCACCTCTATTCCAGCATCACGATTTTCTATTTGATAAATGGAATTGTCTGGATATATTTCATGATCAAATATATGACTAGACATAACGGTGTTCCCAGTTGCAAGATATTGAATTAATTTGTGCGGATTTATATTTCTTTTAAAATCCTTGTAGAGAATTAAATGGATATCCATTTTAACCAAATATTGGTTTAATTCGTCAGGATGCAAGGCCCCCAAAAAATGTACATGATTCATTTTTTTTAGTGCACTGATTTTACTCTCAACTTCGGCAGAACTAGATCCTCCTAAATTATTGTTTTCAATTGGTCCAATTAATACTAAATCAGCCTTGTTAGTGGTTGCTTCAGCTATTCTTAACAGTTGGTCATAATCCAGGTTGGTGCTAAAAAAATTTCCAATTAATCCAATTTTATATTTATTGTCGCCCGGTAAAACTAATGGTTCTATAGGTTTAGAAATCACATGAGCACCATGTCCTGTAACCAGCTTATGCTTAAATTCGACAAATTTTTCTAAGAAGAAGTATGACACCAAGACAATTAAATCCGCACTTTTAGCGCAGGCATTCTCGTACTTAGCGTGATGTACATCAACACAATGGTATATATACTTTAAGGATGAAAAATTTTTAAGATTCCAAAATCGGTAAGGATCAAAGCTCCAAACAATATCAAACTCCTCAATATTTAAGTATTTCTGGATCTGCTTGGCTTGTTTTTTATAGGTCGTATTTTGTAGTGTTTTTGGAAGTTGGTGCAATTTGGGCAGTAAATTGACGTAATCTACAATAATCAAGTTGGAATTTATCGAGTTGGTTTTACATTTAACTTGTCCTAAGTTCTTTTTAGAAAAGGCATTGGGAGGATTTAAGAAGTAAACTTCATTTTGCTTAGAAAGATAATTCGCATAATGATGCTTTGAAACAAAGTTGTTTCCCCATTTTTCAGGTGATATGACTAATATTTTTTTATCCTTCACCTGCGACTTCTTGAAAATGTGAAAACAATATTGCGCCTATTTTTTTTTGATTGTACTTATCAATGATATCATCTGATATAGATTTTAAATCGAATGAGGTATAGTTTTGAATCATTGATAACAAGGCATTTTTCCAACTTTCAGCTTCCATGTCATCAACCAGTATCCCGTTTGATTCATTAATAAAATCCTTCATACCACCAATATTTGTAGCAACAACAGGAGTTCCGCAAGCCAGTGATTCAATGCAAATTGCTGAAAAGGTTTCGTAGTTAGATGATTGGCAGTAAGCATCATTGTTTTGAAGAGTTTTTGCAACTTCTCCAATTTGAATTCTGCCTTGAAAATCTATTTCATTGTTCAAATTAAGTTCTGAAATTCGGGCCTTGATTTCATTGTCCAATTGTCCAGATCCACATAATGTCAATCTTACATGAGGCTGTTCTTTGTGAAGTAAGTTGAAAGCCTCTAATAGCACAAATGGGTTTTTAAGTGTACTCCAATTATTAATAGAACAAAAGCGAAAAGTGGCGGATTTTTCTTTCGATTTGAATTTAAAATCTTCCTTATTAACTGAATTGGGGATCAATTTATGGGGCAAATCCTTTATCCCAGTAAATTTCTTTATATCCTCTGCAAGCGCATTTGAAACTGCAAATAAAGGTATGTCGAGATCGAATATTTGCTCAATTCGTTTTCGTCCCTTACTCTCTTTTGGTAAATTAAACTCTTGGTGATAAGCCGACCATTGTTCTGAAATTACAAATTTCAACTGTTTGAACGAATCTTTGAATTTCCTAATGTCAACTGCATTTGGATAGGCTATATAAAAATTGACAATGTCAAATTTGTCGGCGTTTTCTGATAGGTAGTTGAAAATGAATTTTGAAACAAGTTTTTCTTTTATGATCCATTTATTGATAATCGGCTGGAATGTCTTTCTTTCAATTGGTATGCCTTGATATGCAGCCTTAACAACATTCTCTTTCTTCTCACCAAAGCGCAAATGAAGCACCTCGTTTTGACAATATTCACTTAGGGCGACAACGTGCTTTGCAATAAAAACGGCCTCAACATTATTCTCCGGATTCGGAAACCAAGGGGTGATATGTAGTATTCGTAATTTACTCATTCAAAAAGAAATAATATCTCAATTTCTCCAGTCGATATGCAATTCTGTAAATTATTTTATTACTCAACCACATAAATGATTTGATCGGAAAAACCTTTATTAGCAATCGTTGCTTGAGGGTTCCCCAGCCCCACCTATCTTGTTTTTTAAATCTTTCAAAAACAATTTTGATATCATTTGTTTTACCCTGTTCGTAAAGATGGTTCATTAATTCCCTATAAACATATCTGAACTGTTTCTTTGCTAACAATCTTGGGACTTGTATTTGGTTTTGATGTTTTAAATAGAGTTGCTCTTTCCCAAAAAACATTTTCACAAGATTCATGTGAATTCCACCTTCATGTTCTCGGTAATACACTAGTTTATCTTCTAAACCGTAAAAAGTTTTATTTGCTAAGGCTAATCTCAACCACAAATCCCAGTCTTCAGTTCCAATAATATCTGTCCCTTCATCAAACTGAAGGTCGCTCAAGCTTTCTTTTTTAAGTAAAACGGAGCTGTTTATGATTCCGCTTCGGCAAAAGAGTTCTTTGACAAAATTTGGTCCTTTTAACTTATCTGTTTTCCAGCTTGGATATTCTTGCTTTTGATTTTTTTTTTCTTGAAAAACATAAGCATGGCAAAAGATTAAATCTAATTCTGAATCATTTTCAATCACAAAAATTTGTTTTTGCAGCTTTTCAGCGACCCATATATCATCTGCATCTAAAAAAGCGATCCAATCGCCTTTAGATTTTTCAATACCAAGGTTCCTTGCAGAAGCTTGGCCACCATTTTCTTTGCGGAAATAACGAACCTTATCGCTCAGGAAGCCCTTTATAATTTCGGCAGAATTGTCAGTCGAGCCGTCATCAATGATAATCAACTCCCAGTTCTCATATGTTTGATCAAGGCAGCTTTGAACAGTCTCCTTGATGAAGCTAGCACCATTATAAATAGGAACGATAATGGAGACTAAAGGCCGCATCATATTTTTATCCAACTTTTAGGTACGATTTCACTAAAGTCAATAGTCGCCTGATCGAACCATTTAATTGGAGAAATTATAGTTTTTGATTCATTTTGATTCAACCAGGCGCCCCACCACGAAAAGCTTGAGTTTGCTGTGATATTGTTGCTTGCGAGAGTTAGTAGTTCTAAGTCTTCGTACATGGTTTCCGTTCCATCAATATACTTCAAGTCTGCCGAAGATGTTAAGTTCAATTTGCACCAATCAATATCATCTGAAAAAACATAAAAAGTAGAATTAGGTTGCTTCTCTTGAATAATGGATATCGCCTTAGAGTAATATTCAGCTGAACATAGCCCATGAATTTTAAGTAATTCAGGATGATTGGCATAATCACCTCTTCTCACATGAATGCTTGTAATATCGTTGCGTTGAAACTCTTTTCTCAAATCCAAAAAAATCTTGTTATGACTGGAAGGGAATCGAATCATTTTGAGAATTTCAGGGCTCATTGATTCAAAATAATGTGCATTCTGCCAATAGCCGTCAAAATAGCCTTTTGGGTTCGCTTTCTCTAAAAGTTCTTCATCAAAGAGGTAAGTCTTTTCACAGACAATATCTCTTTTGTAATAAGGTAGCACGGCAGATCTAACTTTACGGTTTAGAAGCGCTGCTGGATTATTTTCTTTTCTACTTTCCTTAATTTCTCTATCACTAGCAATTTGAACGTCCCCAATCAAATTGGATAATTCAAAATTTCTCAAATCGTCTGATAAATACGAAGAGGTGTCAAACTTGACATTTGTTCCTTGCTTATTGCTCAGTGCTTTCCCAAAAGCCCATTGAAAAAGTTGATTTCCTAATCCGCCATATAGCTTAATAATTATCATTTTAGGATAGCTATAAAGTTGGTTGTGTTATATACTTCATGAGAAGCATCATAATTGACTTCAATTATACCATCCTCAAGTATTCTAAAGATCTTGTATTGGTTCGAAAGTAGATTAAAGAAATCTCGAAGATTTGTTCTTGAATCTAAATTGCAGCCTCCAAACTCAAATTGAATATGATTAATTCTTCCAGCTCTAAGCATTTCAATACTTCCTTTCAAAGCTGACATCTCATGACCTTCGACATCTAATTTCAAGTAGTCAATTTTATCAATTTTATTGAGCTGACAAAATTTGTCCAATGTTGTGATTTCAATTTCTTCTTCGGATGATAAATCGAAATTTGTTTGAGATAAATCACGCTTATATACTGAGCTTAAAAGATCATTGCTAGGGTCCTTGTAAATTATTAAACTGCCTTCAGTTTCACCCAATCCTTTTCTGATTAAATGAACTTTTTCAGAAGTGATTTTTGTTTCAAAAATATCCGCAACGGTATGTACAGGTTCAAATGCATAGATAATAGCAGGAATTAAAGACTTTAACAGTAGTTCACTGTACTGGCCTTTGTTTGCTCCAACATCAAAAACAATTGGGTCCTTTGAAAGTGTGATATGTTTGAATAAATTAGATTCTCCTCGGTCTGCAATGAATGCCCCTTGACCAATGTTTTTAGTTTCTAGTGCTTGCAGATGTATATGATGTGCAAGATCTTGAAACTCCTCATTGTCCTTGTTTTTCCTGGTAAGTTTGAACCAAATAAGTGTAAATATGTTTTTGTAGCCAATCATTATCTTGCATAAATATCACCCCAAAACTCTTTTCTATTTACGTCACACGTTTCTTTCAGATAGCTTTTGAATTCTGACATGTTTTGCCATTTTTCGAACTCGAAATTGAAACTTTCGTCAGAGGCAAAATTAAATTCTTTAAAGCCAATTTGATCCAATATTTCCAAAGAAGCCAGGCATCCTACCAAAGATTCCTCAGCAAACTCAAATCCAATGACATTAATTTTACTTTTTAAACCTTTTATAACTTCAGGTTCAAACCCTTCCACGTCTATTTTACAAAAATCTGGAACTCCAAACTCTTCGACTAATTTTTCGATTGTGGTTAATTCAATCTCACGTTTTTGATTCCAACTGACTATGTCTTTAAACCTGCTAGATTGCCAATCTTCTGAAAATGTGGATGTCATGTCAGAATCGCTCGAAATGTACATTGTCTTGAACTGTTCTGTTTCTCCGCATCCTTTTGCTATGATTGTAATGTTTTTATGAGAACCGAGATTCTTTTTTAAATCTTGAACACATTCAAGTTGAGGTTCTACGGCGATAACTTTCGCTCCCAGTTTTAAAAATGTCTTGGCTTTTTGTCCGTGGTTTGCTCCAATGTCAAATACGATAGAGTTTGGTACTATAAATTGGCCATAAAAGATCATTTCTTTTTTGAGTCTTGAAGCCTCGGTTTCCGATTTGTTTTTGAGTGAAGAAGCCAGCTTATCCTTAACTCTAATCACGGTCGACCAAAATGAATTTGTTGAATACCTTTTAGATTCTATTTTCGCTCTTATTGAATTAAACATTGGCTGAAGTCGATTTAGTGAAAACAAAACATCCGCATGCGTAATTTTGAGTTTCAAGTAATTCAGCAAGGGGGTTTTTTACTAGCCCGCCATCTTTCTCATCTTCTGGTATTAAAGTTAATTCAACTAGATCTAATCCGAAAGACTTGAAAGTTGAGATAACTAAATCAGCAGTGTAAACTCTGTGGGCATTGTATTGAATTCTTGCTCTCTTTCCTACTGGAACCACAAACAGCAATTGACCACCTTTGGTAAGAACTCTCGCAAGTTCTTTCATTGCTTTTAAATCCCCATCATAATCATAGTCATCTCCATATCTGCCTAAGCCAACATGTTCTACAGTATGCATGCAAGATAGGCTTTTGATAGAATTTGATTCCCATTCTAATTTAACCAAGTCAGCTTTATTTGATGTCAAGTCACTCAATACTAAGTTCGCTGGTCTGTAGTCATAAAAGTCTACACTTAGGTAAGCTGAAATGATTCCACAAAAATAAAGGGTTGAAGAAATGTCAACGTGCTGCTTAACACCAGAATCTTTTAGGAAACGGGCGGCCCAGGAAGTGTGATAGATGTAGTGTCTATCAAAACCGGTTCCTGGGGTATTGTCATTCATACATCTTAAAACATCTTCCCTGTTGAGGTCAAACCGCTCTTCGTGATTTGAAGCAACCTTTTTGAAAGCCTTGAACTCTTTTCCGAACTGGATTCTTTTCTTTATTTTCTCAAATATTCTCTTCAAATCAATTCGGATTAGCAAAAGTTTTTTTTCTGATGAAGGCAAAATAAACAGTGATTGCATACAAAAGTACCAAAAGTAGCTTTATGACCATATTTATTTCTTGTGAATAATTTATGACATAACATCCAATTATAATGATACCCATCATAAAAATAAAATATGGTGCAATCCTTTTGAAACCAATGTCTATGTAATAATAGCGTTGAGAAACTAAGAAATAGGCAATGTAAAAAATAGCAACACAAATAAGAGTTGAGATAGCCGCTCCAATACTACCCCAATTAACTACAAAATAGTAATTCAACACAATGTTTAACAGGGCGCTCGCTATTATGATAACAGCTCCAACCTTAGTCTTTTTCTCAATATTGATTCCTAAAGAGAACATACCCATTCCGCTCATTAAAACTGAAAAGTACATGATAGGCATTATGTCTGCCGCCTCATAATACTCTGGATTAGTGAAGATAAACAAAGTCTCATATGAAAAAAGAGAGAGAGCAATGAGACCGAGGCTTCCAATGGCAAAAAAGAAATTAAACATTTTGACAATCTCGCCTTTGGCATTCTCGTTTTTGTGATTCTCAAAAATTATTGGATTCATTGCCATTGTGAATCCTGTGATAATTATTGTGATGATTGTTGAAAATTTGAAGGCAATTCCATAAATACCGCCTTCAGAAAAATCTAACATTTCTTTGATGTAAAAGCGATCAATTGAGTTCATTAATATGTATGCAATCGAAGCAGGAATTAAAGGAGCACTGTACTTAAACACTTGCTTGAATTCAATTCTACCGACATAGAAGATTATATTTTTTCTGAGTAGATAAATAGATATCACTATGAAGATGGGAGATATTATAAGTGTTGCAATATAGATGCCTTCAATCCCCATCTTTTTGATTAAAATCAAGTACATCATCAAAAAGATATTTGAAAGAGCATAGGCAAATGACAAGATGGTGAAGTCCTTTACTCGCCTAAGAAATCTCATGTAAACGCCAAAAAGATAAAATAGTCCTGCGAAAAGAGTAGATAATACGGCTAATCGCAGTGTGTTAATTGGAATTTGTGTTTCATCAGTTGAAAGCATGTCTGCAATTTTGTGAGGAAAAAACAAAATGATAGCTCCAATACTCAAATAAATTGCTGTTATAATTAGGATTGTTGTAGAGGCAATTTTCTTTTTATCTATTTCTTCAACTGTACGCTCAGCTACATATCTGCCTAATCCTTGATTTAATTGCAACGAAAAGATGGTGGTGAGCAATATCCCGAAAACTGAGAGCACATCAATGATACCATAATCTTCAGTGGTAAAATAGGCGGTATAAAAAGGGATCAATAACAAACTAACTCCCTTGGTGAGCAAGTTAGCTATTGTGTAAAGTCCGCCTTCTTTGATTAAATCCCTTAACATTGTGTATTAAACAGTACTTTTGTAAAGTAAATTAACGCATATTTTTAGGTGTTCTATTTTACTTAGTCGATAAGTTGTACACATCATTCTATGAATATAGTCTTTGCCACTCATAACAAGCATAAAGCCGAAGAAATCCAGAAATTGATGCTAACTAATTTGGTAGTCAAAACTTTGACAGAAATCGGATGTGATGAAGACATTCCTGAAACGTCTTTGACATTAGAGGGAAATGCCTCCTTAAAATCAATTCATGTTGTTGAAAATTATCAGTTAGATTGTTTTGCAGATGACACTGGTTTAGAGATTGAAAGTTTAAATGGCGAACCAGGAGTTTTCTCAGCAAGATATGCAGGAGAATCAAAGGATTCCAACGATAATATGGATCTTGTTTTAGAGAAACTCAGAGGGCTTGAAAATCGAAATGCTCAATTTAGAACGGTAGTTTCTCTCCGATTGAATGGGGAGGAGCATTTGTTTGAAGGAATTGCGAAAGGAACCATTAGAGAAGAGAAATGTGGTGCAGATGGCTTTGGATATGATCCCATTTTCGAACCAGAAGGATACAATATAACTTTCGCAGAAATGTCTATGGAAGAAAAAAATAAAATTTCACACAGAGGAATAGCTGTCCAAAAATTGATTGCATTTCTCAAGAATGCCTAATTTCACGGCCTAATTAAATCTGATGATACAAAGAAGTCAAACCATATATTTATTGCTTGCATTCACTTGCACAACATTGCTGTTGTTTTTTCCGCTCTTTTCAGTAATCTCTACTTTTCAAGATGTCACTGTGATTGCTGAAATCAGTGCTTATGGATTTCATGTAGTTGATGCTCCCACGGTTGATGTTGAGGGAATGACATTTTCCCCAGGTCAGCCAATAGAAATTCCAATATATTTCATATTTATTTCTCTCGCTTTGCTCAGTGCAATGGCAATAATGCTTTATAAAAAGAGAAAAAGCCAATTACGTGTTTGCAGATTAAACTTCTTCTTACATCTTATAGTCGTGATAGCATTTTACGCTTTTTATTACTTAGGGCAAGGAGCCTTGTCAACTGCTATGACAGCCAATGAAGTTGAAGGAGTGGAATTGACATTCGGAATGAATGCAGGATTCTTTTTGCTCTTAGCACCATTACCTTTTCTTATTATGGCGATTCGCGGAATCAAGAATGACGAGAAGTTACTTCAATCAATAGACAGAATTAGATAATGAATTACCTCTCAGTAGAAAACTTAACCAAGTCATTTGGTGTAAGAGTCATTTTTGAAGATTTAAATTTCGGAATTGATAAGGGCGATAAAGTTGCCATTGTAGCGAAAAACGGTGCAGGAAAATCGACACTCTTGAAAATCATTTGCGGAGACGGAACTGAAGATTCAGGACGTATTGTTTTCAGAAATGAAATCAGAGTTGATTATTTAGAGCAAGCCGAAGATTTTAATCCTGACATCACCATTTTTAATGAGGTTCTGGATACAGATACCCAAGAAACAAGGGCGATAAAAGATTACGAGAAGGCTATTTCAAATCCGGATGATACTGACTTTTATGAGATAGCATTTGAGAGAATGA
>JBLFXO010000003.1:0-33096 GCA_047609865.1 Arenicella sp. | reverse complement strand
CGGACAAGGGACCAATCAAGCTTTAAACATTGGTGCCGGGACTTGGTGCGTAGACATTACGGATGGAGACGGATGTATACAAAACTATTGTTATGATATCGTTGAACCGACAGTAATTGCAATAACCCCTACTTTAACTGACCCTGCTTGTAATGGAGATTGCAACGGAATTATAAATGTAAATGTTACCGGAGGTTATGGAACATATACATACCAATGGTTAGATGCTGCACTTGTCCCAATTCCAGGAGCAACAAATGCACTAATCGCTGGATTATGCTCTGATAACTACACGGTGGAAGTAACAGATATCGGTGGATGTATTCAGACACTATTAATCACTTTAACAGAGCCTAGTGCTATTACGGGACCAATCGTAGGAACGGATGTTCTTTGTTTTGGTGATTGTACTGGGACCGCAGACGTTACACCAGCAGGTGGCTTTTCTCCTTATACAGTAAATTGGTTTAATAGCAATACGGGATTATTGATTGGACAGACAGGACCTAGCGCCACGAATCTATGTCCTGGAGATTATCACGCTGTAATCACTGATAACAATGGATGTAGCTTCCAATCAGCAACGATAACAATTAATGAACCACTAGAATTAACTTATATAATAAACTCAAATGACGCATCTTGTTTTGGTGTTTGTGATGGAGATGGTGACATTTTAGGTGCCGGTGGTACCATTCCATACACTTATGAATGGTTAGACATCTTAAGTAACCCAGTGGTTGGTGGAACAAACTTCGCCGTCATTAATTTATGTGAAGGAAACTACACCGTTGAAATCATGGATGACAACGGTTGTACATCTGGACAAGAACCAGTTATCATAAACGGTTTCCCAGAAATAACTGGAAATGTCTTTTCCAATGATGCCACTTGTGGTATCCCAGACGGAAACGCAACTATATTCGCTAACGGCGGTAATCAACCGTTTACTTATCAATGGTACGATAATCTATTAAACCCTCTAATCGGTGAAACGAATAACGTACTCTTAAATGTTGCAGCAGGAACTTACTTTGTTGTCGTGTCAGACCTCAACGGGTGTACACAGCAGTTCCAAGCTGACGTAAGTAATGTGCCTTCAACGACATTAACGTGGGATGCCGTAAATCATCCTACATGTTTCGGTTCAGCAGACGGAAGTTTAGAAATAACTACAACAGCAATTAGCCCACCTTTAGTTTATCAATGGAACCCAGGAGGAATTATTGCTGAAGATCCAACCGGATTAGTTGCTGGCAATTGGACCTTACAAATTACAGACGCATTAGGATGCATTAACTTCTACGATACTACTTTGGTAGAACCTACAGAGATCATAGCAACATCTGCTATAACTCCAACAGATTGTGGAATGTGCAATGGTGCAATCGATTTGACCGTTAGTGGTGGAACAGGTGTACTTGACGTACTTTGGAATACCTCTGCAACAGGCTTATCAATCACTGGTTTATGCTCTAGTATCTATGAGGCTCAAATCACTGACCAAAACGGATGTGTACTTTTAGAAACTGTTGACGTTACAAACAACGCAGGACTTACAGAAGATGTTATAATAACGGCAATTACTTGTGCGGGCTCTTGTGATGGTCAAGCAACAGTAACCGGGTTGGGCGGAACTGCTCCGTACACTTATCTATGGCTACATGACAACTCAACCTCTCAAACACAATTGGGACTTTGCGCCGGTAGTTATTTCTGTGAAATTACAGATGACGCCGGTTGTATAAGGTCTATCCAAGTTGATATGGTTGATCCAAACACTATTGATGCAACAGCGCTAATGATGAATCCTGCTTGTGGATTAACAGACGGTTCTATCACAGTCACTTCATCAGGTGGAATATTAGCACATACATACTTATGGAGTACAACTGATGTGACACCAATTATTTCAGGTCTCGGAGCCGGAGTATACACACTTACAATTACAGACAATGCTGGCTGTACAGCTGACTTTGTATATGGTCTAAGCAACTCTGATGCGCCGGTTACTCTAGTTACTGGCACAGACTTAAGCTGTCATGGTGTATGCAACGGAACAGCAGATACAATTAGCGTAACTGGTGGAACGCCAGCATTCGCATTTGACTGGTTAGATGGAACAGGAACTTCAACAGGAATCCTTTCCCCAGCCGCTACAGGACTTTGTGCTGGTGATTACATGCTAGAAACAACTGATAATCTTGGTTGTATATCTTACGTTGATTTAACTATAACTCAGCCAGACACAATTCTATTGAATCCCGTATTCGAAATCGACCCAACTTGTGCAGGCCTTTGTGATGGACAGCTAATTTCAAACCCTATTGGTGGAACTCTACCGTTCACCTTCCTTTGGACTCCAACTGCCCAAACCACAATTACAGCAATCGACTTATGTGACGGCACTTACACAGTTGATATTACAGACGCCAATGGCTGCGCGACATCTCAAATGGGAACTGTTGTAGAACCAATCGTAATCGTAGTGGCTGTAGATAGCATAATAGGTGCTACTTGTTTGGACTCCCCTGACGGTGAAATCTATATTGCAATTAGCGGCGGAACTCCAATTTACACGACTCAATGGGTTTCCCAAACTTTAACTGATACATTAACTGCTGAAGACCCAACAGGATTACTGCCTATGGATTACTACCTAACTGTAACTGATGTTAATGGATGTGTCTACCAAGACACAATGACCGTGGACACATTATTAGTGGTTCTTGTAGATGCTGGTTTAGACACATTATTGTGTTCTGGGTTCGGAACTGTTTTAGAAGCGACATCAAATATAAATCCAGGCGCAGACTACACCTGGTACGAAATTACAATGACGACAATATTGAGTGATACGAGCGTAATGACTATAACTGGCAATCCCCCGGGTGTAGAATCTTATGTTGTTGAAGTTGTCTATAACGGATGTTCGCATACCGACACAATTAACGTAAGCACTTCCACTCCATTTACTGCAGAGGCGGGCCCTGATGTAGAAATATTCGCTACTCAATCTGCCATGATTGGTGGTAATCCGACATCTTCAGAATCTACCAACACTTATGACTGGACACCTCCTACCTTCCTAACTGATCCTACGGGGTCTAATCCAACAGTGGTTCAACCAAATTTGTCTGAATGGTACTATGTAACAGTTACTGACACTAATGGATGTACGGCAATTGATTCAATGGAATTAATCCTTAAACCAGACATAATTATTCCAGACGGAATCTCACCTGACAACAACGGGCTCAACGATACATGGATTCTAGATTTCATTGAACTTTATCCTGGAGTGTCAATATCAATAAACGTTTATAACAGATGGGGGGAACCATTATTCAACGCTGATGAATCTTATCAAGATGATTGGGGAGGAACAACAGTTGACGGCAAAAAGTTGCCAGCTGGCACCTACTATTACACAATAGAAATTGATCATCAGGACTTCCCTGACCCATTCACAGGTCCCATAACAATAATGTGGTAAAGCGACAGAGATGAAGAAATTAATAATTATATCAATTTGTCTGTTTGCGCTAAATGTTAATGCTCAACAATTACCGCAATACACTCAATACATGTTTAATCAATATGCATTCAATCCAGCTTATGCAGGAGTGAATAAATACTGGGAGGCCACCACCATGAACCGATATCAATGGATTGGAATTAATGATGCACCAAGAACTTTTACTTTGAGTGCACATGGCCCTTTAAAAAATGAAAAGATTGGTTTGGGCGGATATGTCTATACTGATGTGGTAGGGCCAACAAGAAGAATTGGTTTTCAAGCATCATTTACATATCATATCAAACTTGCTGAAAACTTGAACATGTCATTCGGACTTGCCGGGGGATTCAATGAATGGCTTTTGGATGCAGATAAAATAACTACGTATCATCCAAATGACTTTTATTTCTCAAACGGTCTATTAAAGTCATTCGATCCTGATGCTAAATTCGGTTTGTATATCTATCATCCAGACTGGTACTTTGGTGCCTCAATAGGACAGATGTTCCACAATAAAGTATCCTTCTTGGCCAGTCAAACTAGCTCTGAATCATATTTAGAAGATCACTTCTTCTTTAATGGTGGATATAAGTTTCATCTAGGAGAAGATTGGGCAATTGAACCGACATTTATGTTGAAACTTGGTCTTCCAGCTCCAGTCAAATTTGACCTTGGGGCTAGAGGGATATATAAAGAAACTGTTTGGTTAGGATTCGGTTGGAGAAGCAATGATGCTGTCAACGGAATAATTGGATTCCAATATAAAGAGATGGTCAACATTGGATACGCTTACGATTTTTCTATCACCAATCTTAAAAATTTCAATACTGGATCGCATGAAATAATGCTCAGTGTTAAATTCGGGAAGAGTGCACCTAAAGAGGAAAACAAAGCCTCTCTAGAATAAAAGTATTATCTTCATTTTTCTGAATCAAACACACTTTCATGAAGATTATTCTTTCAATGGTAATACTGTTTTCAATCGTTACAAAAGGAAACGCCCAGAACCTCACTCAAAACGTAAGAGGAACTATACTCGACACAGAATCAAAATATCCATTAATTGGAGCTAAAGTTAAAGTAGTTGATGTTGAACCTCAACTTGGTGCTATTTGTGATGAAAGAGGAAACTTCACAATTTCAAATGTTCCAATCGGAAAACACACACTAGAAATTACATCCATAGGTTACGACCTCAAAATTACTACCGTAATTGTGAACACTGGCAAGGAGACAATTGTAAATCTCTTTATGGAAGAAGCCGGTATTATCGGAGAAGCAGTAATTGTACAAGGAAGAAAAAAAGGAGAGGTCATTAATGAAATGGCAACGGTCAGCGCGGTAAGTTTTTCCGTAGAAGAAACGAACCGATATGCCGGAAGTCGTGGTGACCCAGCCAGAATGATGTCGAACTATGCCGGAGCGCAAGGCGCAGATGATTCAAGAAATGATTTAGTTATTAGAGGAAACTCACCTCTCGGAATAATTTATAGAATTGAAGGAGTGAGCATCCCAAATCCCAACCACTTCGCAATTGCAGGGTCAACAGGTGGACCAGTGTCCATCCTAAACAACAAGTTTTTAGATAACTCTGATTTCTTTATGTCAGCTTTTCCAGCTGAATTTGGAAATAGTACCGCAGGAGTTTTTGATTTAAGATTACGCAAAGGAAATGACAAGCTCCATGAATTCTCAGGTCAATTTGGTTTCTTAGGAACTGAAGGATTAATTGAAGGGCCCATATCAAAAAAGACGGGAGCAAGTTATCTTGTTATGGGAAGAATGTCCACTTTGTCGCTATTCGATAAGGTTGGGTTTAAGTATGGAACAGATGCCATACCTGGCTATACAGATGGTGCTTTAAAACTAAATTTTCCTTTGAAAAAAGGAGGCAACTTATCAATTTGGAGTATTGCTGGAACAAGTAGCATTGACATCTTAATATCTGACCAAGTAGAGCCTTCTCAAGATGCGTTTGGAGAACAAGATAGAGATCAACTTTTTGGAACGGACATGGCGATTGGTGGGGTGACTTACAAAAAGCCGCTGAACAAGAAAACTTTTTTGAAGACATCATTATCATACTCTTATCAAAAACAATCAACGAGGCACCTCTACATTCTTAGATCACTTACTCCAGAAAATACTTGGCAATATGACGCCGACCCTTTTGACATGATGGGTTACTCTTATCAAATTCATACAGGATCCGCCTATTTCAGCATGAATCATAAAGTAGGTAAAAAAAGTGTTATAAAATATGGGATGAACATTGATGGCTATCATATGAATATGCAAGACTCAATTAGATATGATATCGCAGATTCAACTTCTCAATTTTATAAAAGATGGGAATATACTTCAGCTGCACCAGCAATTCTAGCACAAGCCTTCATCCAATGGAAATATAAAATTAACAACAGGCTTACTTTCAATGGTGGCTTACATAGTCAGTACTTCTCACTTAGTAATTCTATATCACCCGTGGAACCTAGGTTAGGTTTAAAAATTGCTACAACTGACAATAGTGTTTTAGCAATTGGAACAGGAATGCATTCACAAAGTCATCCTCTCTATATATACGCTTATCATCAAAGTGTTGGTGGAAATAAGGTATATGAAAACTTAGATATGGATTTCACAAGAAGTATCCATACGGTAATCTCGTACTCAACGAAAATTAAAAAATCCCTTATATTCAAAACTGAAGCGTACTATCAGTACTTATATAACATCCCTGTAACGACAGCACCTTCATCATTCTCAATATTAAACCAGGGAAGTGGATTTGCAAGATTTTTTCCAACTGATTTAGAAAATACAGGAACTGGGTATAACTACGGATTAGAATTTACTCTTCAAAAGTTCTTTGATAACAGCTTCTTCTTTATGACAACAGTGAGTCTCTATGATTCAAAATATACCGGAAGTGATGGGGTGATTCGAAATACAGACTTCAATGGCAATCATATTACAAACCTCCTTCTAGGAAAAGAATTCAAATTGGGTAAAACCGACAAACACACCTTAGCCCTAGGGATGAAAGTTACTTATGCAGGTGGAAAAAGATATGGAATCCTTGACCCCATCATGACTGACTCACTTAAAGAAATTGTCTTTCTTGATTCAGGCTACAATACAAAAAGATTCAAAGATTACTTTAGAGTCGACTTAAAAGTGAACTATACTCTAAATGCCAAAAAAGTGACACATGAGTTTGGTCTAGACTTGGTAAACATTTTGGATTTATTCTCCCCGACATTAGGCCAGAATATTCTTGGACTAACATATACTCCGAGTGAAGCAAATCTCTTTTCTGAAAGATATCAGCTGGGATTCTTACCGCTTTTCTACTATAAAATAGACTTTAAAGTAGCAGGGAAATCAAGCCTTCCGACTAATTGATGTAACCTTGTTTTTAAAGTGCCGTAAAACGTTTAACAAACCTATTATTTATGAGCACTTGTACTTCATGCAACAAAGAATTTGACGGAAGATCAAACAGAAAATTTTGTTCAATCTCTTGTAAAAATCGCTATCACAACGAAAACAATAAAGAAAAAGAAGCAAAGGTTTTAGAGATCAATAAAATATTACACAGAAACTGGACAACTCTTCATAAACTCTATGATATCTATAGAAGTGCTCCTATTTCAATGGATGTGGCCCAAGCATATGGATACGACAACGACTATTTCACTCATATACATAGCTCACCAATTGGGGATAAATACACCATGATATACGATTTAGGTTTCAAAAATCACCTTGATAATAAGATTCAGATTATTATCCCAGAGTAGTTTATCCGCTTTTCAGTGTTCAATACTTCAGGCAACATATGAAAGCTTTAATAGCTGAGTTCGTATATTTGAGATATGCGAACTTTGGTTTTATTCACCACCCTTCTTTTCATAACAACATTTGCGAACAAATCATTCGCACAAAAAAAGAAAATCGACTACACTACATATGACGAGTGGAATCACATAGATGGCGCACAGCAGTCTAGAACTGGAGCTATCATCAGTTATGAAATTAATCCACTTGAAGGCGATTCTAAACTTTACATTGAAACTAAAGGTCAACAAAAGTCATTTGCCAGAGGAAAATCTGCCCTATTCAGTGATGATGAATCATTCGTTGCATTTACCATCAAACCTCAATTTGACTCAATTCGTCAAATGAAGTTGGATAAAATCAAAAAGATTAAATTCCCAAAAGATACGCTCGCAATTTATTGGCCGTCAAATGACTCTATTAAAAAGATCGCAAATGTTAGCTCCTTCAAAGTCTCAGAAAAAAATAACTGGGTAGCCTATTTACACACTAAAGATCTTAGACCAAAGCTAAGTACGAAACAACTTAAAAAGCTGAAGAAAAAGAAGAGAATTCCACCAAAGACTTCAGGAAAAACATTGATTGTTCTCCACCCTAAAACTGGGGAAAAAATCAAAATCCATAGAGTAAAAGAATTCATCTTTAATAGAACCGGAACAATGTTGGCCTATACTTCTAGCAACAAGGGGGACAAAGACTCAATTGAAGTTCACGTGCTGACCTTAGATGGTTTAAATAGAAAAGCAATTAGTTCTAAAAAGTTAGATCAACAAAAGTTAAAATTCGATTACGCAGGTCAACAACTCACCTTTTTGAGTTCAAATGATACGGGAAAAACAAAAAACTACAGTTTACATTTTTGGAATGGAAAATCAAAATCATCTGAAATCGTTGTGGACTCAATCACAAGTGGAATGCCAAAAGATTGGACAGTTTCTAAATTCTCAGCACCTTCTTTCTCTAGAGATGGATCTAGAATCTTCTTTGGAACGAATAAAATATTGAGAGAAGCAGCAGAAGAAACCTTGTTAGAAACGGAAAAAGCGAAAGTTGACGTGTGGGGAGGGGATGATTTAAAAATCCAACCAGAGCAGCTTAAATCCCTCAAGAGAGACAAAATGAAGTCTTATAAGGCTGTTTATCATCTTGGATCAAAAAAGTTTGTTCAATTAGCTCAAGAAGAATTAGAAAGTGTTCGCACCATGAACTTCAACAACGCCGACTTCGCAATTGGAGTTGATAGCCGCAACCACAGAAGAGAGCGTAACTGGGCGTTCCCCTGGAAGTCTGATTATTACAAAGTGAATGTAGAAACTGGAGCGAGTACAATTATCAAGAAAGGGCTACTTCATGGAGGCTCTCTATCTCCATCAGGCGATTACTTTGTTTGGTATAACGGAGTTGATTCGAGCTGGATGAGTTCTTCAGTAACAACCAAAAAAGGAGAAATAAGTCTGACAGAAAAAATCAATGGGAATTTTGCTTCTGAAAACAATGGAATGCCGTTCTCAGCATATCCAGAAAGAGCCAATGGCTGGGCGAAACATAATGGGGAAGAGTATTATGTTGCCACAACGAAATATGATATCTGGTTTTTAAACCCTGAAGACCCTTCAAAAAACTTCGCATTGACAAATCAAGAAAACAATAGATCAAAAATTAGATACTCCTTAAGGCGTTTAGAAAGAGACAGCATTTACTTAACTCTTGAAAACTGTTTACTAAAAGGAGTTAATGATTTATCAAAAGACGAAGGATATTACTCAATTGAAGAAGGAGCAAATGGTATTGTAGTTTCAGAATTAATTTCTTCTCCACACAAGTTTGTATTCATGATCAAGGCTAAAGAGTCAAATCAAGTTCTATTAAGAAGGCAAAGTTTTACAGCTTATCCGGAATTGGAAAAAACAGATATTACGTTCAAACAAACTACGGTAATAACTGATGTCAACCCTCAACAAAAAGACTACAATTGGGGAACCGTTGAATTGGTGGACTGGCAAGCTTATGATAGCACTTCGCTTAGAGGCTTATTGTACAAGCCAGAAGATTTCGATCCGACCAAAAAATATCCAATGATTGTTTATTTCTATGAAGACTATACAAACAACCTACATTTCCATTATGCTCCTAAGCCAACAGCATCTATCGTGTACGCAACTGAATATGTAAGTAACGGATATGTTATTTTTATACCAGACGTAGAGTACGAAGCAGGTCATCCGGCGAAATCAGCTTTCAATTGTATCGTAAGTGGAACGGATTATTTAACTGATAAATATGATTGGATTGACACCAACAAACTTGGGCTACAAGGTCAAAGTTGGGGAGGTTATCAAACAGCCCAACTTATTACTATGACTGACAAGTATGCTGCAGCAATGGCTGGTGCACCGGTAAGTAATATGTTTTCAGCTTATGGTGGAATCAGGTGGGGATCTGGAATGTCTAGAATGTTCCAGTACGAAAGAACGCAAAGTAGAATTGGATACACCATTTGGGAGAGACCTGATTTATACATTGAAAACTCACCTCTTTTTGGTCTACCGAATGTTACGACTCCAGTGCTAATAATGCACAATGACAATGATGGAGCAGTGCCTTGGTACCAAGGGATTGAGATGTATATGGGATTAAGAAGATTAGACAAAGATGTTTGGATGTTGAACTATAATGGAGACTCCCATAACCTCAGAAAACTACCGAATAAGAGAGATTTATCGCGTAGAATGAGACAGTTTTTTGATCATTATTTGTTAGACGAGCCCATGCCGTCATGGATGAAAAATGGTGTTCCGGCGATTGACAAAGGAATTGAGTCAGGTTTTGAATTGGACAAATAGTTGACTAAGACCACAAATTTTAATACCTTAACCGTTTAAATGAAGCATTTAATAACCATATTACTCTTTAGTTTTCTTCCATTCCAGAATGGATTTGCTCAAGATGTTGTAACAATTCCAAACATCTTCACCCCTGATGGAGATGGCGTTAATGATTTGTTTAAAATTAGAGATGCTCAGGCATTTGAAGAACTCACTTGTACCATTTACAATAGGCATGGCGAAACTGTCTATCGCTTTTATGGCTTAAACGGTAGCTGGGATGGTTATACACATGCTGGCGTGAAAGTTAGCGCAGGAGTATATTTTGTTCTTCTCGAAGTAAACACTTCAGATGGCACATCTGCTACTCAGCAAGCTACACTGCAAGTTCATTATTAATCAGGAAACTCAATTTCGATTTCAAAAGGTTTAGGTTTCTCTTCAGGAACTGCTGTATACATAAAGTATAATACAACGCTCAAGATAATTGCAATCACAAACTTTCTAATTAATGACCAAGGGATTTGTTTTTTGTGCCGTTTGAAGCGTTGCAGGTCAATTTCAGGATCTTCTTCCATTCTATACCCTAACACCAATTACACAAACGTCATCTATCTGCTCAATCTCTCCTTTCCAAGAATGGAATTCAGAGATTAGTTCCTCCTTTTGTTTTCGCATAGTTTCACCTGAGTGCTTTAATAGTAGATCTCTTAGCTGCTTATACTTAAACTTCTTTCCTTTTGGACCTCCAAATTGATCAGGGTATCCATCCGAGAAAATGTAAATAGCATCCCCTTGGGCCAATTCAATTTTATGATTAGTGAATGGGCCAGACCTTTCAGGCATATAACCTACTGGCTGTTTATCTCCTTTGAGCTCAACAATCTGATTGTCTTTTAAATAGTATAGCGGATTGTTTGCTCCAGCAAATTCTAGCACATTAGTATCCAAGTCAAGCGTACATAAGGCCATATCCATTCCATCTTTTCTAGCACCCTCACCGCCTTGTTGACTGAGGGCTGTAACAACTCGCGCTCTCAATTGATCAAGAATTAAAGATGGTTGTAAAATCTTTTCTTCATTGACAATTTGATGCAAGAAAGTGTTTCCAATCATACTCATGAAAGCACCCGGAACCCCGTGTCCTGTGCAATCGGCAGCAGCAAACACAATCCTATTTCCAATTTTTGAGTACCAAAGGAAGTCACCGGATACTATGTCCTTAGGCATCAGTATGAAAAATGAATCTTTGAAAAGGCCGTCTTGTTCTTTAGTTGGTAATAACGCTTCTTGAATAAGGCTAGCATATTCTATACTAGATGTTATGTCATCATTCTTTTCTTGGATGATGTCTTTGGCTGTTTGAAGCTCAGCGTTAGATGTCTGAATGGCAGTATAAGCACGCGATAGCTCTGTATTTGCTCTTTGTTTAATTCTATTTCTGTTCAAGAGAACTACCGCTATGCCTATTAAAAGTAGTAGACCAATTACAGAAGAAACTATTATTATTCGGGATTGACCCAGTTTAGTTTTGTTTTCTTGGTTTTCAAGCGTTTCAATCTTATTTTGTTGTTGAAGAATTTCATTCTCTTTCACAGTCTGAACAGACTTATACTTCTCCTGCATCTCTATCAGCATACTTTTATTCGCTCTATCTTCAATTGTATCTCTCCAATTCATGTAGAATCTATAATTTTCTAAGGCAGATTCATAGTCCCCCATCCCCTCATAAGACTTGGCTATACCATTATACGCAGCCTTCAATGCGTCTGGAGACTCTATCAATTCCGCATATTCCAAACTTTTAAAATCATAAACCAATGCTATTTTATACTTGTATTGTTTTCTGAAAGAAAAAGCTAAATTATAATACGACCTAGCGACACCATCATAATCTTGAACAGACTCTTGCAATGATATAGCTCTGAAAAACAAATTTTTCCCTTTACTAATGTCGCCTATCTTAATTTCGAGGCCACCCAAACTCATCAAACAATTTGCTTCATTGGCAATGTCTTCAATCTCTTTAAAAATGTCTAATGCCTGATTTAAATTAATCTTCGCTTCATCAGTCATTTCTAATTGTAACTGCACTGACCCAACATTCATAAAGGATACCGCCGCTCCTTCAAAATCACCAATTTGAAAGTCTAACTCGCCTGATTTTTGTAAATCGATCAGCCCTTCTTCATATTGCCCTGTATTGAAATAAACAACACCTAAATTGTTATATGCTTTAGACATAAAGGCCGTGTCTTTTGCCTCCTTGGCAAAAGCTAAAGTTTCATTCAAATAAAAAAGTGCTGAATCATTTTGGTCGGCAGCGGTAAACATTAGGCCCATTAAGTTATAAGCTAACAAGACATCTTCTTTCGAGTCTTTTTTTGCTAGTGTTAATGCTTGACGTGCAATTTCAACCGATCTTTTACTGTCTGAATATTTTATTTCATGACACAAGTCATTCATCAGCAAAATTTTCTCATGTGGGTCAGAATTGGTCAGAATTTCACTAGTCAAGCTATCTTCAAGATAACTTTGCCCATATAAAGAATTTAGACCAAATAAAATAAGAAGAAAAATAAATATTTTTGCCTTTGCTAATTTCATTAGTTATCCAAAATACTAAAATAAATTCCTATATTCATTTCGAAACCAAAATTAAAAAGAAATGGACATTAATTACATAGTGCGAACACACAGAGAAGGAACTATTGACTCAACTCCCGAAATTGAAACTAGATTAACGTCAATGGGTTGTGATATACTTAGAACGAGAACATTAGGAAGCGTTGTGGCTATAGTAGAAAAAGAAGCAGGAATAATCACAAAGCAAAAGTTAAGATGGGGTGAGGACAATGACCCCAAATTTCAAGGAATTGTTCAAGCTGACGCAGACCTATTATTGGCTGATGCCGTAAGAGCTTCTACCGGTGGAGGAGAAGATAATGATATCAGGTTAAAGATTGTCGGAAAAAGATAATAAAACAATAACCCCGTCTTGGTTTAACCGAGGCGGGGTTATGTCTTTTAATTTCCTCTTCTCTTAAAGAGGGCAAAGTCTAAGTTTGAATAGACCAGCGAGAACTCTAAGCCACCACCTCGTTTCACTTGGCCTAGCTTTGAAAGCGTTATGTCGTAGCTGACTCCAAAGTCAAAACCATACATATGAACGAATAGAGCCGGAGCAATTGCGTCATTTAATCTATAGTACAATCCACCTTTTAAATAAGTATCTCTTGTTAATCCAGTTGACTTAGAACCAGAAGATATTCTATATCGAGTCAAGAACCCAAACATAGTTTCAGAATGGGGCCCTTGCACGAACTGATTAAAATAAAGCTCAATTCCTGCCTTACTGCCCTGAAAGTCCTTTAGAAAGGATGCGTTTACCCCTACCTTTGCATATAACTCTTCTTTGAACCCAAGTCTATATTTTAAATCAGGCTTGTTCGCGTGAGTATAAGCAAAACCAAAAATGAATTCCGTTTGGTCATCTCTTACGATATCTACATTTTGTTTTCCGAATCTATAAGCAGCACCAAAACCAACATCAGGATAAACAAACGATACCAAACCATTCGTTTCATTAGAAGGAAAACTTGTATCAAACTCATTTTCCGTCTCGTTAAATTGATTTCCGAACACAAGCTTAGATAAATCTCCTGTTCTTTGACCTAAGCCAATTTGTAATCCAGCAGATAAAGAATGCATTTCACCAATCGGAACAACTCCTGAAACATTCAGTAACATTTGCTTTGTCCCAAATCTACTATCTCCACCTATATCATTATAGAGTTGGATTCCAGTACCCATATAAGCAGTGTTCCCTTGCTTTGGTTTGAAGAGGTTCAAGTCTGCCGCAATCGAGGTAGTTTGATATTTAGTACCAGCACTAACCCACTGACTTTTATGGCTAACAGCAATTCTTTCCCAACCATTGAACATTCCAGTATATGCAGGATTCAACAACATTGGAGTTTGCTGCATTTGAGTGAAATGGATGTCTTGTCCAAAAGAACTCAAGGCACCCGCAATCGCGATAGAGAGTAAGAGCCTTTTCATTATCTTAATACTGTTATGTTTCCGGTAGTTTCTGTCTTACCAGTTTCTGATGAGTCATAGATAAGCACATAAGTATACACCCCAGTATTAACCAAGGTTTCTTTGTGGCGACCATCCCAGAAATCTCCAATTGTTCCTGTTTTGAAAACCAGTGTTCCCCAACGATCATAAATCTGTAAATCAAAATTAGTCACATCCCATCCAGCAAAGAACTCTAACCAATCATTGTTAAGATCATCATTAGGAGAGAATGCATTTGGAATATGGAAACCAGTATAAGTTGATGGGTTTGGTTGTCCTGGAGGTATCACCACAACAGGTGGGTCTACAATAGGAGGAGTCGCATCTTCAATAAAGTGTGCAATCACAGTATCAACTGAAACAAGCGATAAAGTGTCATTCAAACTATCAGGGTTGGCAAATGTGTGATTGATGGACTCCCAATGTGAGAATGTAAATCCCGCATTCGCACTTGCTTTAAACAAAGTATTAATACCTCCATAAAACACTCCAGTCCAAGGATAAACAGGAACCCATTCAGAGTTCGCTTTTACTGTACCTCCGCCAATTGGTTCAACATCAATTGTTAAATCATAAGGGCCTTCAAGATCATAACAATCAATTAATCCTGCAGTCATTGCTGCACATCTTGCATCTATATAATCTTTTAACTCTGTTACTTCGGCCTGCCATCCTGCCATAGAACCACCCCAAGTATCAATTTGTCTTTGCATTTCTGGCTCTATTACCGCCACCATACTATCAACAAGGTTTTGCATTGCAGGGCAACCAAATGGTCCGTTGATTAAATCCGCGTATCTAGTAATGTACTCTTGAGAGAATTCATCATTTAATAAAAGTTCATTCAGAATTGGAATGTGACCTTGTCCACCTGGATCTGGAAGGTTGTCAGCATTACATGGATCAGCATCAGGTCCTGTGGTAGGAACTCCTGTATAGTTTATATAGTGACCCCAACTTGCGTCATTATCCCAAAGAATATATCTCCATTTTTGTTTATCAGCTGGCGCTGGATTCCATCCGTGCCACCAAGCAGTGTTCCAATTCAACCAATCTGACGTCACGATATAGGAGTTCAATACAACATAATCTATTAAAGAACCTGTATTATAAACATCCTTCACCGCTTGATATTGAACCGGGTCTGTCATGTCTCCTGTTAACACTTGAGTTTTAAAAGCTTCCCATTCTGGATGTGGAGTAGTTTGATCTCCATATTCCGCCCAAGTTGCTCCCCAAGTTTTTAGGAACTCCATGTTGAACTTATCTTGCTGGTAGTAATGATTAGTAAAATCTGCATCATCAACTTTTTCTCTCAAATCATAAACTCCCCAATATTGTCCGTTAATATAAACGACAGCAAATCTTGAAGTTCTTTCATCCATCCTTAATTCAGCCTGTTGAGACAAGGTATGACACATTGCATCTCTTATGTGAGCGCCTGAAGCAAATGGATAGTTATCATTTGCAGCAGCCTTAATGATTACTTTTTGATATTCATCTCTATTTTTTTCTGGAAACAATTCATGCCTAACCGCATTTGTGATTCCGTACTCGTCTCTTACAACAAGGTCAAACCCCCTTTGGTCATACGCCCAAGAGTCATTTCCATGTTTGTTATAGTATCCTGAACCTTCACTTACGAGTAATCCATTATCTTCAAATAATTCAAAAGCACCGTCAAAGTTATTGTTGAACGAACCTGGAGCCACATCATTTGCAAAATCCATCACCTCATCACCAGAACATGAAAGAACTGGAACTGTATGAACCTCATCAATGAAGTAAGTATTTGTTTCAGTAAAACTTGGAGGTGTATTTGGGTCAGATGAAAATCCTTTTACTTTCAAAACTTGCGTTGCCGTTATTGAAATTGCCCCGGCATAAACAGCAGAGGCAGTAGTTGGAACTGAACCATCAGTTGTATAGTACATTGTTGCAGTTACATCCGAAGTTGTGCAAGTAACACTTTGTGTTCCGGTATAAAACCCAGCACCCAAACTTAAAACTGGAGTTGCAGAATAATAATTAGAAGCGCCAGCATTAGAGGCATTAGGAGTTGGAGACGTAAATATGCTCCAAGTCAATGCAGCATCTGTTGTTCTACCATAAGAATGGTTTTTCTGAGTCATCTTTACAATCGCCAGCGAGTCTTGAATAGCTCCTCCTGAAGAAGCCAAGATTATCCACTCGTTCTTAGTTTGTGTTAAACCAAAACTAGGGTGAAGTTCAGAACCATTCAATTCATTTCTCTTTGTACAAAAGACCATCATGTATCCTCCAGCAGGAACTGAAGCACCCGCAGGTATCTCCCATTTCGCAAGGTTATTAGAATTATCTGAAAGATAGAATCCAGAAAGGTCAAAGGCAGTAGCCCCGATATTATGAAGTTCAACCCAATCTGGTGTGTCACCATAGGCGTCCGTTGGCCCGTTTGAATTAGAACAAGAATACTCATTGATTATGACTTGTGAGTTCCCCATTATCAGAAAGAACACAGAGCAGACGGTAAGTAAAGTTTTCATAACTATAATACACTATTGAACCTCAAAAGGTTGCTTTGTTTGATTTAATAAATTCTAGGGTTTATCCAAATATAACCTTTTTTTATTTAAACTGTCTACGCCAAAGCCTTAGAACCCATTTAACACAATGTTAATATTATGTTTAACTTTACCTCAACAGCGTTAATTATGAAAAAATTATTCCTTTTAAGCTTCCTGTTTGTGTTTTTGGCAGCTTGTAATAAAGAGCCCGGACAAGGCGGAACTTCTTCAATATCAGGTAAAATATACCGTATTGAAACCAATACTTTAGGTCAAGTTTTAGATGAGTATTACGCTCCCGATTATGATGTTTATATCATTTACGGAAATGAAGATAAAGTGTATGATGACAAGTTTTCTACAAGTTATGAGGGCTCTTACGAATTCACGAATTTAACTCCTGGTACATATGAGGTTTTTGCCTATACAAGATGTGATCTTTGTGGAGGTGGTGACACTGCAGTTTCTCAAATTATAGAAATCACGGAAAAAGCACAGGTTATTAACTTAGACGATATTCAGGTTTATAAATGAAAATTGTTGTTTGCATAGCGGCATTCCTCTTGTGTCAGCAGTCATTTGGACAAATCAAAAAAGACGTAAATTTCTGGACAGGAGTAGGTTTAGAGATGGAACTTATTAAAGATTTAAGCGTGGGACTTGAAACTCAGGTTCGATTCAACGATAATGCAAGTAGTTTTAATCAGGCTTACTTTGAATTATCAGCGGATTACAAAATAATAAAAGGTTTAAATGCTGGCTTAATTTATCGTTATGCTCGTAAGCATGATGACTATTATTTTAACCAAAATAGATTTGCTTTTGATTTAAGCTATAGATACAAGCTTGACTTCGGATTATCTTTCAAGACAAGAGCGAGATACCAACATTCATTTGATAGATTGGGAGAGGTGAATGGAATCTATCCCAGTAGAAAAAACATCTACAGACATTCTTTTAAAATTGCTTATACAAATAAAGAATTCAAACTAATTTCGCCCTTTGTAGGAGCCGAAATATTTCATGCAATTCAACCAACGAATTCAAACGCTGGATTCCTTGATACTTACAGAATTAAAGCAGGTGTAAACCTTGATTTACCTAAGCGTCAATCAGTGAAATTGTTCTATACCTTTGAGCATGAAAACAGAGCTGCAGACAATCGCAGTTTCATTTATGGAATTCAGTATAATTACGAATTCAAATCATTGGCCAAAAAGAAGAAGAAAAAGGCTAAAGAAGCTGCGAAAGACTAGTCCATCAACTCAAGATCAACTTGTTTTCTATTCACTGACACCTTTGTCACTTTCACAAAAACTCTATCTCCTAAATTGAATTTCTCGCCACGTTTAGTTCCGTAAACAACATAATCCTTTTGATCAAATTGAAAGTTATCACCTCTAATTGATTTAAGAGAAACCATCCCCTCACAATAATTATCTTCCATTTCAACATACATTCCCCATTCAGTTAAGCCAGTAATTTTTCCGGCAAACACTTCACCTTCCTTGTCTGCCAAATAAAGGGCTTGGAAAAACTTCTTTGAAGCTCGTTCGGCCTCAGAAGCTCTTCTTTCTGTTGCAGAAATATGCTCAGCCACTTGAGACATACCTTTGTATTTTGCGTTCGATTTTTGTAGCTCATTATGCAAAACTCTATGCACCATCAAATCTGCATATCTTCTAATAGGAGAGGTAAAGTGCGCATAGTATCTAAATCCTAGGCCGTAATGTCCAATGTTTTCAGTGTCATAAATTGCCTTTGACATGGTTCTAATTGCCATTTGTTGAACAAGTGCAAATTCATTTTCATCCTTCATTTCAGCAAAAAGAGCATTCATGTTTTTCGCTATTTCAGTCTCATTATTGTACTTAAAGCTCTTTCCGAACTTTGAAACAAATATTGCGAATTGCTGAACTTTCTCCATGTCAGGTTTATCGTGAACTCGATAAATTAAAGGAACTACAGTTTTTCGCTTGACGTCTCCAATATATTTCCCCACTCTTCTGTTAGCTAAAAGCATGTATTCTTCTACCAGTTTGTTCGCGTCTTTTTGGGTTTTTTTGAATACTTCTTCTGGATGTCCATTATCATCTAATTTGAATCTCAATTCAGAACCGTGAATTTCCAAAGCGCCTTCTTGCATTCTTTTCACTCGCATTTTTTTTGCGATTGAATCTACCAACAAAATTTCCTTTGAATGATCTCCCTTACCTGTTTCGATAACTTCTTGAGCCTCCTCATACGTGAATCTTCGGTCTGAATTAATAGCAGTTTTACCAAACCATTCATCTACAATTTCACCTTCATTAGTTAAATCAAATATCGCAGAAAAGGCAAACTTTTCCTCATTTGGTCTCAACGAGCAAACACCATTTGAAAGATGCTCTGGTAACATTGGAATAACTCTGTCTACCAAATAAACAGAGTTTCCTCTTTCTGCTGCCTCTTTATCTAGGGCCGAACCTTCAGTCACGTAATGTGCAACATCTGCAATATGAACTCCAACCCTGACATTGCCACCGTCTAAAAACTCAACAGAAATAGCATCATCAAAATCTTTGGCATCAATTGGGTCAATAGTAAATGTCAGAATATCTCTATAGTCTCTTCTTTTTTCAATTTCTTTTGGATCAAGGGTTAGTGATACTTGGTTTGCCTCATTTAACACTTCATCTGGGAACGTATAGCTGATGCCATATCCTGCTAAAATAGCCTTCATTTCAGCATCATTGCTTTCTGGTTTCCCTAGAACTTCAACGACTTTCCCAAAAGGATTTTTGGCAGAATCTGGCCAATCTGTGATTTGAGCAATAGCCTTAAATCCATTCTTTCCACCATTCAAACTAGAAGTTGGAATGAACAAATCTACATTGATTCTATGGTCATCAGGGTTTAAAAAAGCAAAGTGATCTTGAATATCCAAAGTTCCAACAATCAATCTACTTTTTTGATTTAGAACTTCAACAATTTTTCCTTCATAGCCAGTTTTTCCTCTCTTCTTGAGGATTTTCACTTTAACGGAGTCACCATTCAAAGCTTTCGTCATGTTCTTTTCATCCACGTAGATATCATCTTCCATGTCCGGTGAGTTAACAAAACCATCCCCTCTTCTAATTACAGTTAGAACACCAACATGCAATTGATCCTGTTTATCTAACTTATATTTCCCTCTTTGGGTCTCTTTCAATGCTCCTTCATCACAAAGATCAGTCAATATTTCAAAAACGAGTTTTCGTACTTGTTTGTCCGACACGTTCAGGAAACTAGAGACTTGCTTGTAATTAAGTTGTCTCTCTTTGTTCTCAGAAAATAAATTCAGAATGTCCTTTCTAAGAGTTACGCTCAGCTTGTCACCGCGCTTTTGATTTTTTTTATTCATTCACTTTTTTATGTGGACTAAAATTATACATTATTTAGCACCAAGTCTCTAACAATTCGGTATTTTCGTATATTTTTACATCTAATCTTAAACCCATTCGTTTTGAATAAAAAAGTTGAAGAAATATTAAACAAACAAATTGACCTAGAGGCAAGCTCTTCTCATTTGTATCTTTCAATGGCATCTTGGGCTGAAAGCGCGGGATTTGGAGGCACGGCTAACTTTCTATATACTCATTCAGATGAAGAACGACAGCACATGCTTCGTTTAGTAAAGTTCGTTAACGAGAGAGGTGGAAAAGCAATTATTCCTTCATTAACTGGTGGTGATATTTCATTTAACGGACTTACTGAGGTTTTTCAATCTTTATTAGATCACGAAATTGAAGTAACAAATTCCATTAATGAAGTAGTTCATGTTTGCCTTGAACAAAAGGATTATACAACTCATAACTTTATGCAGTGGTATGTTGCCGAGCAGCTTGAAGAAGAGGCTCTTGCAAGAGGGATAATGGATAAATTAAAACTTATTGACGGAAGTAAAGGTGGCCTTTATTTGTTTGATAGAGACCTAGAAAACTTTCAGGCAGATTCAATAGCTAATGAACCATCCGCTTAATTTTTGGCATACTTTTAGTACATTAGGAAACCAAATTAAATTTTTTGAGTAAAAAGATATATATAGCGTTAACAGTTCTCATCTTGTCCTCTTGGTCAATGATGGATCCTGGGGTAACCCAGATGAAGGACACACGTTCTCCCGTAAAGGCTTTGTATATATATAATTTTGCAACACTTATTGATTGGCCTTCTGATTATAGAAAGGGCGATTTTGTAATTGGAGTTTACGGAAGCAAAGAAGGTGTATATGACAATTTGAAAACTAAATTTGAAGGTAAAGCTATAGGGAGCCAAGAAATCGTAATAGAGAATTACTCTTCTTTGTCACAAATAGACAAGGCACACATTTTGTATGTTTCTCCCAGGAATAGCTCTCAAATCGGTTCGTTGGACACGAAATTCAAAGGAAAAAGTACTCTTCTGGTAACCGAAAAAACCGGATACTTAAGTAAAGGAGCGGCTATAAACTTTGTAGTAAAAGGAGCAAGTCAGAAGTTTGAAATTAATAAAGGCAATGCAAAAAAGCACAAGCTTATCATTGCTGACAGGTTATTAAAATTGGCAAGTAGCGTAGTAGAATAATGAAATTATTTAAGAACATATTAGTTGTATTGCTGGTCTTCTCGGCCAGCATAGGGTATGGTCAAAAATACACAACAAAGGCATACTCGCTTTACCAAGCAGGCACATATGTTGAGGCACAAGCATATGCCGATTCTGCAATTGTTTCTAATGAACGTTTCAACTCTCAATTATGGCAGTTACGTGGTTTGATCTATAGAAAGCTTGAGCAAACTGTTGGCGAAAAAGAATATCGTGACATTGCCATTGAATCCTTTGTTCAAGCTAGAACGCTTGATGAAGAAGGTAAGTACAAAGACAAGATTGATGGATACCTTAAGAACACTGTAATTCGTTATTACAATGGCGCTGTCACCGCCCTAGAAGAAAAAAATCTTGAAGAAGCTGAGAATTCTTACAATCAATACAAAGAGAAACAACAGAAATACGTTGATCAAGCCGCAGACTTTAAAGAATCAGACATTCAGTTTTATACTGCACTCGGAAGCGAATACTTGAAGTTGGTAAGCACTTTACACGGTGAAGAAAAAACCAAACAAACAGCTAAAGGAATTAACTTCTTTCAGACTGTGCTTGAATTGAACAAAGATATATTTGGACCAAACTTAAATGTTGGTGTGATGTATTACAACAATGGCGCTGACCTTTTAATGAACATGGACCCGTTAACACCAATTGAAGAGATTCCGGTCATAGAAGAAAAAGCGCAAGAATACTTTAGAAAAGCCTTGCCTTACCTTTTAGAGGCGAATAGAATTGACCCATCTAGAATGGATGTTATTGAAGCAATCACTGGTTGTTACTACGGATTACAAGATGATGACAACTATGATAAATATCAAAAATTATTAGACGAAAAGAACTTACCGTCTTTACTAGAAAAACATAAGTCAACTCCAAAAAACATTGAGGTGTTGAGCGAATTGCTTAGAATTTATTCTACCACATTCAAGGATGAGGAGAAATACAAAAAATACGTAGAAATTTTGAATAAACTTGAAGAGTAAATTCTTCACTCATGAGCTTCAGATTTACCATAGGAAAAAAGATAGGGACAGGTTTCGGTGTCCTTATTCTGTTTATAATAGTTGTCTTTGGGGCAACTTTTTTAGCAGTAAATAATGGTATATCCACTTTTCAAGAAAATGACGAAACTTCAAATGAACTCATTGAAGTAATTACTCCATCTAAAGAATCTGTAACAAAACTAAGGACTCTCGTAAATGAATCAAAACTTCTTGCTGTTCAATGGGTTGATATTCAAAGTAGAAATGATGTTCCAGATAAAACAAGACTTAAAAACCTCATGGAACAAAACATTCCTGAGACTCAAGCAGAAATAGTCGTCCTTGCAGATCGCTGGACAGATCAACAAGATCTTCAATCATTAAATCGTGCTAGCGGAATACTAGACACGATATTCTTGTTTTATGACGAGATCATGACGTTACTTCCGGACATTGCCAGCTATGATGACGTATTCAATTCATTATCGGCAAGACTAATAGTCTCTCAAGATGGAGATGTACCAGTACTTGCAGGAAAGATAGATTTGAATTTATTGACTTTAGAAAATAGTTTAGAAAACAAAGAAGAGGCTGCTTTAGCATTAGTAAAAAACTCATCAGGAGAAGCAAAAGAAAAATTTGAATCACTAACCTTCTACTGGCTTCTTGGAGGCGGTTTAATCATATTCGCCATCTTGATTGCTGTATTCACCACCAATACTATTGTTAAGCCCGTTCAGTCTTTAAGAAGAGTTCTTTTGTCTCTAGGAAAGGGGATTTTTCCAGACACAAAGATTGAAGTTACGAATGATGAAATTGGTGATATGTCTTCTGCTATGATTGAGTTGGTAGACGGACTTCAAAAAACTACAGACTTCGCTAATCAAATAGGACAAAGTAATTTCGACTATCCTTATGCACCATTGAGTGATGAAGATGTTTTAGGACATGAGTTAATCAAAATGAAAGATGAGTTGGCGGAAACTGAAAGGAATCTTGAACAAAAAGTTAAGGAAAGAACTGAGGAAGTTGTTAAGCAAAAAGATGAAATTGAATCTCAAAATCAGAGATTAGAAGAGTTATATAAGGATGTAACCGATAGTATTCGATACGCGAAGAGACTGCAGTATTCTATTCTTCCACCGGCAGAACAAGTACAAAACATTTGTCCTGATTCATTCGTGTTGTTCAAGCCAAAAGACATAGTATCAGGTGATTTTTACTGGTTTGAAAAAATGGGTAATAAATCATTCTGTTCAGCAGTAGATTGCACCGGACATGGAGTTCCTGGAGCTTTCATGAGTTTAGTTGGAGCCAATGGACTCAACGCTGCAGTAAGGGAACATCATAACGGAGAACCAAGTAAAATTCTTGATGAATTGAATGCATTCGTTTCTGAATCTCTTAACAAAGGTTCTGAAGACAATGACGTAAGAGATGGCATGGACCTTTCATTAATTGCCATTAACTACGACACTTTACAGTTAGAATATTCCGGCGCAAACAATCCACTATACATAATTAGAGACGAAGAATTCATAATCATCAAAGCAGATAAGTTTGCTATTGGATCTTTCGAACCAGGAACGAAAATTTATAAAAATGAAATCATCCAATTAGAAAAGGGAGATCAAATTTATATGTTCAGTGATGGTTACGCTGATCAATTCGGCGGAACAAAAGGTAAAAAATTCCTTTACAAAACATTCAGAGAAGAATTACTGCGCGTTCATAAAGAGGAGCCAGAACAGCAAAGAATAGAGCTTAACAACACTATTGAAAACTGGCAAGGGGACTATGCCCAAGTTGATGACATCCTAGTAATCGGAATTAGAATTTAAGCTTGATGAGGCAATATCGCTTTTTATCAATATTCTTCATTTTATTCAGCCTTAGTTCTGTCACTTTTGGACAACAAAAGAGTATCAAGTTTGACACCTATACTATTGAAGAAGGCCTTTCTCAAAGTCAAGTAACAAGCATTCAACAAGACGCTTTTGGATATATCTGGATAGCCACTCAAGATGGTTTAAATAGATATGATGGATATAACTTCTCAATTCTAAAAAACGAAGCAAACAACGAGAATTCATTACCCAACAATTATGTCCACATTCTGCTTCCAGACAAAGACAAAAACCTATGGCTCGGCACCAATCGAGGGATCGCTAAGATCAATCCAAAGAATGGATTAATTACAAAAATTAATCGTCAGGACTATCCTCAACTAAAGGGGTACATATTTACGCATCTGGCATTTGATAACCAAAACAAGTTATGGGCCCTATCAGAAAAACACGGAATCAATGTCATAAACAATCGTAATAAGGAAGTCAAAATTATAAGTGAAATCAAAGGGTCTTCTTCATTCACTTCTTTATTTATTGACAGTCAAAAAGTTGTCTGGATAGGCACCAGATATGGACAAGTTTTCACAGCAAAACCACCCTACAAAAACTTCACCTTAATTCAAAACCAAGAACTTGGGTCAATCGGAGAGATTAACGAATTCCGAGAAAAGTCTCCGAATGAAATTATAGCTTGTACGGAAACTGGACCTTTTCTTATTTCTAATCAGAAGTCTATCAATACCCTAACAGAATCAGGCAAATTAAGATATACCAAAATTAACTGTGTTTATGCAGAAGACTCCAATCATCTTTGGCTTGGAAGTGCTGAAAAAGGTCTCTTTTTAGTTCAATATGATGCAAATGGAAACGAAGAAATCTTTAATTATTACAAAAACCCCTACAACAATTCCAGTTTAGCAGACGACAACGTAGTTTCAATCCACGAAGACAGAAGTGGTGTGATCTGGGTGGGAACTGAAAAGGGTGTTTCAAAATTCGACAAGTACAAACAAGGCTTTACAACCATCTCATTGAATAATAATCCGGAAGAAGGATTAATAGATTATAATGTCTGGAGTTTCGCAGAAGATTCTCTTGAAAATATATACATAGGAACTAAAAAGGATCTCTCCATATACCAAAGAGATATCCAAAAGTTTTATCATGTCTACAGGCCTGACAATTCACAACATTATCTATTGAGCATTCATGTTGAAACCCCAGAAAGAATTTGGCTCGGATTTGATGATGGGCTCTACCTTTTAGAAATCAACGACCTCTACTTTGACGATTATAAGTTCACACGAATTGAATTTCTGGATGAAGATCACTCTTCTAACATTAGGGTATATGCAATTGAGCCAGCCGACAATAATCGCTTATGGATTGGCTCACGATCCGGTCTTTCAATTATAAACAAAAACACTTTAGACTTTCAATTTTATGAACACACGACTGCAGCAAATAGTATCGGTGAGGGTTCCGTTAAAATTGTGTACCGTGATTTGAAACAAAAACTATGGGTAGTAACAACCAATTCTGGTCTTTACAATATGGTTGAGAGAGAAGATAGCTCTTTCTATTTCAAACATTACCCAATTAAAAACTATAATGAAAACAACGGTCAAATAACCTCGGTACTACAAACTGAAGAAGGCTTTATGTGGATGGGAACTTATGGAGAAGGTCTAAAAAGATTAGATCTTAAAACCAAAGAAACAGTAAACTATACAGAAGCAGATGGATTATCTAACAACGTAATTTATGGTCTAATTGAAGATGCAGATGGCTTTTTGTGGACCTCAACAAATAAAGGCCTTTCAAAATTCAACCCAAAAAACGAAAGCTTCACAACATACTCAGTGAAAGATGGTCTACAAAGTAATGAGTTCAATACGAACTCTTATATGAAATCATCTAGAGGTCTGCTCTATTTTGGTGGGATTAATGGATACAATATTTTTGACCCGTCCGAAATCAACATCAACCCTCATCCTCCAACTGTTATAATTTCCTCAGTTGTGCTTTCAACCAAAGGAACCAACAAAAAAGAATTGATTGCCGAGCATATTACCACCACAAAATCGCTAGAGCTCGAATACAGCCAAAACGACATCTCTTTCGAGTTCGTCTCTACAAATTATTCAAACCCCTCTAAAACGAGTTATAAATATAAATTAGATGGACATGAAGAAGAGTTCACATATCTTGAAAACGAAAATAAAGTTCATTACCTAAACATTCCCAACGGAGAATATGAGCTTATTGTTTACGCACAGTCAGCTGATGGCGTGTGGTCAACAAACCCGACAACTATCAAACTTACCATTACTCCTCCTTACTGGTTGACTTGGTGGTTTAGAATCTGTGCTATTTTACTCCTTGTACTCATTGGATTTGCAATTTATAGAAGAAGAATTGACAAAATCAGAAGACAAAAAGTAAGGCTAGAAATTGAGGTCGTTAAAAGAACAAGACAAGTCACAGAGCAAAGTAAAAAAATCCAAGATCAAAAGAAGAAAGTTGAAATTCAACACGCCAAAATCGAGCACCAAAACTCACTTCTAGCGAAGGAAAAAGAAAAAGTTGAGCAACTTTTATTAAACATTTTACCTGAAGGAACAGCAGAAGAACTTAAGAATAAAGGGCGTTCAAAAGCGAGGTATTATAGAAATGTTTCTGTCCTTTTTACAGATTTCGTGGGCTTCTCAAAGATAGCAGAGGACATGAAGCCACAAGATTTAGTTCAAGAACTTGACGGCTACTTTTCTAAGTTTGATGAAATAATTGAAAAGTTCGATTTAGAAAAAATAAAAACTATTGGTGACTCCTATATGTGTGCCGGCGGAGTACCGATTAGAAACAAAAGTAACGCAATTGAAGTTTGTTTAGCTGCGCTTGAAATCAATAGTTATATAACTGAAAGAGCTAAAGTTGACCCTGATACATGGCCAATAAGAATCGGTATTAATACAGGAGAAGTTATTGCAGGTGTAATAGGGATTAAGCGTTTCGCTTATGACATTTGGGGTGCTTCAGTAAATCAAGCGCAACGGATGGAGATGCATGCCCACCCGGGTATTGTCAACGTCTCTGGAAACACGCACGAATTTATTGCTCCTTACTTCGCTTGCGTTTACAGAGGTAAAATTCAAACCAAGCACAAAGGGATGTTGGACATGTACAGTGTCAAAGGCATCAAGCCTGAGCTTTCTCTTGACGGCAATGGCATCAAACCCAATAAAAAATTCTGGAAGATTGTAGATCTCCATCTTTATAGCTCAATCAACTACATGAAGGCGGAACGTCATATCATGAAGATTCTTGAAACCCAGCTATCACCGAAATTACTTTATCACAGTATCAACCATACTATTGATGTAACCCAGGCTGTTGAACGCCTAGCTATAATGGAGGGTATTACAGATGAAGATCTCTTCCTTTTAAAATCTGCAGCAACATACCATGACGCTGGATTTATAGAAAAGTATGAGAACAACGAGGAAATTGGGATGCGATTAGCAAGAGAAATACTGCCTAAATACGGCTACGGCAATGAACAAATTGATGTGATTGATGGTTTAATCAAATCAACAGAAATTCCACAAAGTCCAACAACGCACCTACAGCAAATAATGTGTGATGCCGATTTGGATTACTTAGGGCGTGACGACTTCCATGACATTGCTGATTTATTGAGAAGAGAGCTTAAGGAACATGGCAAACTAGATAGTGATAGACTGTGGGATGAAATACAAGTCAAATTCTTGGAGCAACATACTTATTTTACTGATAGTGCAATTAGACTCAGACAAGAGAAAAAACTAATTCACATTCAAGATATAAAGGATAAACTAGAACGTTTTGACTACAAGGATTGATTCCTTTTTTTCGTCAGCTTAATCTGCCTTTTAGGAATTGACATTTCAGGAACACCTTTTAAACCAAACATTTTCATTGTTTTCGACTTCTTATCCAATAACAATTCAAAATCAAAGTCAACTGAAATACTGTTAGTCACACTTATGTTCATGTTAACTTCATCAGCAGAATTCTCAATCATGTCATAAAACCCTGTAAACTCTATGCTTCCACAAAAATAAGATAAGTGGTCTTTAAAAAGAACCAACTTAACATCATATGCAGAAGCTTTAATTAATTGATCATTCTTGACAAATTCAAAAGCCGGAACTTCTGTCTCATATTGACCCAAACAAATTTTTGGTAAATCGGTTGAGTTTGCAACATTCGCAGCTAAAATAGCTATTAAAAATAGGGCTTTCTTCATGAGATTCAGTGTTTTAACACGCCCTAAAACTAATCCCTTTTTTCATATGGACAAACACTTTGTTGAAAAAAGAACCCTATTTGTGCAAACATTTGCACTGTTTACGAGAACTGTTAAGAAGATGATTACTTAATTTTAACAAACAAAATTTCTACATGAAGGCCTACTTAGACTTACTGAAGCATATAAAAGACAAAGGAATCCAAAAAGGAGATAGAACGGGAACAGGAACGAAGAGTGTTTTTGGGTACCAGATGCGCTTCGACCTCCAAGAAGGCTTTCCTATGATTACGACTAAAAAACTTCATCTAAAATCTATAGTTTATGAGCTCCTTTGGTTTATTAAAGGTGATACTAATGTCAACTATTTGAGCGAAAATGGTGTAAGAATTTGGAATGAATGGGCAAATGAAAATGGAGATTTGGGTCCGGTTTATGGCGCTCAATGGAGGAACTGGAATGGTGACGGAATTGATCAACTTCTGAATGTAATAGAAGAAATCAAAACAAACCCCAACAGCAGAAGATTGATGGTTTCAGCATGGAATCCATCAGTCATGCCTGACACAACTGTTTCATTCGAAGAAAATGTTGCCAAGGGAAAAGCGGCATTACCACCTTGTCACGCATTTTTTCAGTTTTACGTAACTGAGGGAAAACTTTCTTGTCAATTATATCAGCGATCAGCTGATGTATTTTTGGGTGTTCCTTTCAATATTGGTTCTTATGCACTACTTACCATGATGGTAGCACAAGTTTGCGGATTAGAATATGGTGATTTTATTCACTCATTCGGAGATGTTCACCTTTATAATAATCACTTTGAACAAGCCGAATTACAAATGTCCAGAGAGCCAAAGCCATTACCACAAATGAAAATGAATCCTGAGATTAAAAATATAGAAGACTTCACTTTTGAAGACTTTGAATTGGTAGATTATGATTTTCATCCACACATTAAGGCAGCAGTGTCCATCTAAATTATGGTTAAACTAATTGTCGCTACTGCAAAAAATAGAGTAATCGGAAAAGATAATGATCTAATTTGGCACTTACCAGCTGACATGGCCTTCTTTTCGGCTATGACTAAGGGCTCTGTCGTATTAATGGGACGTAAAAACTGGGAATCAATCCCTGACAAATATCGTCCATTACCAAACAGAAAGAACATAGTTGTCACTAGAGATGTCACTTTTAAAGCCGAAGGATGCGAGGTTTATCACGAAATTGAAAATGCCATTGACATCAACAACTCTTCAAAAGAGCGAGATCTTTATATAATTGGAGGTGGCCAAATATATGATTACTGTATTGAGAACGATTTAGTTGACGAAATGTATGTCACAAAAATTGACGAAAATTTTGAAGGAGATACCTTCTTCCCAGAAATTAACTTAAATAATTGGAACGAAGAGAAACTCTTTGCACATCCAATCAACGAAAAGAATAAATACGCTTTCACCGTTTACAGATACTACAAAAAGTAAATGAAATTATGTATAGCTGAGAAACCCAGTGTTGCCAAAGAAATCGCATTGATTCTAGGAGCAAAAACGAAAAAGGATGGCTACTTCGAGGGGAACGGCTATTGTGTTTCCTGGACCTTTGGGCATCTCTGTACTCTGAAAGAACCTCACGATTATACCTCCATTTGGAAATGGTGGAACTTGGCAACTCTCCCCATGATCCCTTCAAAGTTTTCTATAAAAGTGATGGAAAATCAAGGAGTTCAAAAGCAATTCAGAACAATAGAAACCTTAGTTCAACAATGCGAAGAAGTCATTAATTGTGGGGATGCAGGCCAAGAGGGAGAACTCATTCAACAATGGGTGTTACTAAAAGCAAAAAATACTAAACCAATTAAACGACTTTGGATTTCATCCCTTACTGAAGAGGCCATTAGAGAAGGCTTCGAAAAATTGAGAGACGGAAAAGAGTTCCTTAACCTCTACGCTGCGGGATCTTCAAGAGCTATTGGAGATTGGCTTCTAGGAATGAACGCAACAAGACTTTACACTTTAAAATACGGAGCAGAAAGACAAGTTCTTTCTATAGGTAGAGTTCAGACACCAACATTGGCCATGATTGTCCAAAGGCAGAAGACAATAGAAGGCTTTAAGACAGAAAAATATTGGGAATTAAAAACGAAATATAGAGAGGTATTATTTTCAGCGACAGTTGGAAAACTAAAGACACAAGAAAAGGCAGAATCCGCAATCAACTATATCAAGGACAAAGAATTCGAAGTAGAAAGTTACGAGCAAAAAGAGGGTAAAGAACAGCCACCAAGACTCTTCGATTTAACTTCAATTCAAGTAGAATCGAACAACAAATTCGGGCTCTCTGCAGACCATACTTTGAAGCTAGTCCAGAGTCTCTATGAAAAGAAGCTTGTTACTTATCCAAGGGTCGATACAACATTTTTATCAGAAGACATTTATCCAAAAGTGCCAAAAATCTTGGCTGGATTAACTTACTTTTCTAAACTTACTCAACCCTTAAGAGGGAATCCAATAAGAAAATCAAAGAAAGTCTTTAATGATAAGAAGGTAACGGATCACCATGCCATTATACCAACCGGAGAGAGCCCTTCAGGGATTTCTCCAGATGAACAAAAGATTTATAATACTATCACGAAGAGGTTTATTTCAGTCTTTTATCCAGACTGTATTGTATCCAACACAACAGTAATTGGAAAAGTTGATCAAGTTCAATTCAAAGCAACTGGAAAGCAAATAATAGAACCTGGATGGAGAGATGTATACTCATCTGAAGACAAGGAAGAATCAAAGGATAGCGAAGAAAACTTAATGCCCTCTTTTGAAAAAGGAGAGAAAGGAGCACATGAGCCAGAAATCCAAGAAAAAGAAACGCGTCCACCTAAATATTTCACCGAAGCAACATTGCTGAGAGCCATGGAAACCGCTGGTAAAACGGTGGATGACGAAGAGCTTAGAGATGCCATGAAAGAAAATGGAATTGGAAGACCTTCTACTCGAGCCAACATCATAGAAACCCTTTTTCGAAGAAAATATATTGAGCGGAATAAAAAGAACATCCATGCAACCGTAACTGGTGTTGATTTAATAGACACCATAAAATCAGACCTACTTAAGTCCCCAGAACTAACCGGACAATGGGAACACAAGCTCAGGTTAATTGAGAAGGGTGAATACTCCGTTGATAAGTTTAAGAAAGAGCTCGTACAAATGGTTGTGGACATCACGAACAATGTGAAATTCGCCGAGAATAAAACTATTGCAGTTGCGACTGATGAGAAGAAGCAACAAGAGCCAAGTAATACAATTGGTATAACAGCTGAACAATGTCCTAAATGTCAAAAAGGTGCAGTAATAAAGGGTAAAAGCGCCTATGGATGCTCAGAATTCAAAGGCGGGTGTGACTTCAGAATTCCTTTCGAATTTATGGGTAAATCACTAACCAATAAACAGTTAGACGACTTGGTAAAAAAGAAAAAAACAAGCAAAATAAAAGGGTTCGTCATTCCGGGAACTGAGACGAAAAAAGATGGCAAACTAATTTTTACAGCAGATTTCAACATAGAATTCGAAGAATAAATGAGCAAGATTCTTCTCATATTAGTCCTTTTCACCAATAGCATAGCTCACTCTCAAACAGACTCCATAAAAACATCCAAAATAGAGTTATTTCCAAGTAAATACGGTCAGAAGAACTGGCGGTTTTTGATAGGGTTGGATGCCAGAAGATCCTATTTTGCCAGTACAAAAATAAAGATCAATGGCTTACGCCTTGGAACGGTTTACCAAGGAGTTCACAGGTTTGGATTCGGCTTTTACTGGCTCAATAAAAACATTTCGTTCAACGATATTAATGTTGCCTCGACAACTCAAGATTTGCTTGAACCAGAAGTTCGGTTTAATCTAGGGTATTCTTCCATCTTCTATGAACGAGTGTTCCTAAAAACAAGATGGTGGGAAGTAGACTTTCCAATTCATTTAGGTGCAGGAAGAATAATTGGCACCTATAAAGATACCTTGGGAGCCTTTCAAAAATTCACCGAAGAACCATTCAGTGCTTTAATTCCTTCTGCACAAGTTAAATTTTATCCTTTCACTTGGTTAGCCATTCGCGGATCTGGTGGATATCGATTTACCATGAGTAAAGTTACAGCAGTCAAAAAGACATTCAGAAATGCATTTTACGGATATGGTCTTTCAATAAATGTTCTTGGACTCTATCGAGCAATTTTCAAAAAGGAAGAGATCAATGAAAAACTACTAGAAAATGATAGTAATGAAATCAGATAACAGAACGTAAGCAAAAACTCCCTAAATATCATCAATCAAAATTCAATTTGATTCAAAACAATCTAACACACTAATATTCAGTGTATTAAGTCATTATAAGAAGTCCAAAATAAAGTCTGTTCTAATCAAGGAACTCCATAATTTCATGTTATGCGACCACAGAAAGTAGAACAGTCCTTTAAAACCACTTTAAAATGGAAATGAGAAGGATTCAAATGGATTTAAGACTACCTACCAAGATAAACTAAGAGAATTGACACATCT
>JBLFXO010000002.1:0-36100 GCA_047609865.1 Arenicella sp. | reverse complement strand
ATCAAAGAAAATGCCCTAGCTGTCATGAAAAGAAATAACGCAACTAATGCGATTAGAATCGTTGAAGAAAGTTGGGAGTGACCTCCTTTTGAACTACAAATGTAGTCTAGCAAGAGTGCTTATCTTTCCCCATTTTACCCATTAAAGAGCTTAGAAACTCAATAATTATTCGATACATTTGCGAATACAACATGCTTAGACTCAACTCGCTAATAATTGCCTTATCCTTCCTTTCATTCGGGTTTGGACAGACTTCTCAATCGGAGAACTTTTATCTAGTTGAGACTTTTAATTTCGAAAATGTTTCTACTTATGATAAAGCCATTGTAGATAGCTGTCTTATACTTTATCATACAGCTCAATATGAAGATCAACAATTAGAGGCGATTAACGGCATTATTGAAGAAACAGCAGGCATACAAGTTTGGACTTCATATAATGAGTGGCTGTTTCAATATGCTATAACCCAATTAGAAGGTGAAAGCGATCCTCAAAGGAAAAGGCTATTGCATTTGAACAAGGCCGGTGCCATTAATAACTTCGGCTTTTATCATCAAATTTTTGGTGATTTGGATTCTGCTCTTTTAGAATATGAAAAAGCGTTGTTGATCTATGACGATTTAGGAGATCAGATCGGTTCTGGAAATGCTCGTAACAACATAGGTTCTATCTACTACTTCAGAGGAGACATCCACAATTCACTTGCTTATTATGAAAAGAGCTTGGCAAGTAGACTTACAATCGGTGATCAAAGGGGTGTTGCCAATTCTCTAAACAATATAGGTTTAATCTTTCAAGAAGAAGGGGATGTCACTAACGCACTTAATTTTTACGAGAAAAGTTTGAAAATAAGAGAGGACATTGGAGACCCTGATTTAATTTCTACTCAGCTAAATAACATTGGGCTTTGCTACCAGATTCTGGATGAAAACATTACTGCGGAAACATATTTTCGGAGGTCACTCAAAATAGATGAAAAAAGAGGTTATCAAACTGGAATTGCCTATTCAATGTTTAACATTGGCAGATGTTTTCAAAGTGAAGAATCTTACGGAAAGGCCCTTGAAAAATACAACATAAGTTTTGAAATTTTTGAAGAAGAAGGAAATAGAATTGAAAGTGGTAATTGCCTTTCTGCTATGGGAGAAATTTATAACGAAACTGGACAAGATTTTAAGGCCATTAAATATTATGAAATGGCTTTAACAATACATTCTGAATCTAATTTTAATGACGGGATTTGCCAAGCTTATGAAGGATTATCGCAGAGCTACCTCAATTTACACCGAATTGACTTGGCTAAAGAATTTGCTGAAAAGAGCCTGAAAATTGCCCAAGAAATAGGCTATGCCGACAGAATCAAAAACGCATCCTATACCTTATTTCAAATTAGCGAGATGTTAGGTGACCTTAAATCCGCCCTTTCAAATTTTCAACTCTATAAAGAAATGAGCGACAGTTTAGCAAAGGAGGGTGCAAAAAAAAACTTTGAGCTGAATAGGGCTGCAATTGTTTACGATCAAAAACTAGCATTCCAAAAGAAACAAAATGAACAAAGCATCCAGTTCCTTGAGAAAAAAGATATTTCGCAACAAACAACTATCACTTTCATTTCCAGCTCTCTCTGTGTAATCCTCTTACTCTTAATTATATTAATCTTCCGATTTAGACGGAATTTTACACAAAAGCAGCAAATCGAGAAACAGCACTCAGAAAAAGAAATTTTACTCAAGGAGATCCATCACCGCGTTAAAAATAGCCTTCAAATAACTACGAGCATTATAAGACTACAAAAATTATCCTTAACAAACCAAGATGCAATTAGCGCCTTAGAAAGCAGCGAAGCAAGGATTGCAGCAATCGCCCTAGTGCACAAATTATTGTATCAAGACACTCAGATAAAGTCAATTTCACTTCCTGCCTACTTGAAAGAACTAATTGAAAATTTCAGCCTTGATTTACAAAAATTTGAAATAGGTTTGAAATGTGAAGAAATTAAAGTAGAAACAGACATTGCAACCCCAGTAGCCATAATTTGCTCGGAATTAATTACTAACTCAATTAAACACGCATCTTCGAAAATTGATGAGCGGCTATTAATTAAAATTAATGCTTCAATCGAGAGCAGCAATGAAGTCAAACTGACTATTTCTGATTCAGGAAAAGGTTTTGAGCCTGGGTTTAAACTTGAAGAAAGTAAAGGCCTTGGGTTTGAAATAGTTTTAGCCTTGTGTGAGCAAATTGACGGAAGTATTGAAATTATAAAATCATCTTCAGGCGTGGCCTTTGAACTAAGGTTTAAACCAGGAGTAAAACGCTAGTTCAAATTTGACAACTTCACCAAAGATAATATTCAATCTGTCAAAGTCATGATTTTATCAATGAGCAATAAAGAGTAAAAAGCATTCTTTGTCTTATTTTTAGTACCTTTGGCTCCACATTTACAAATTTAAATCTGCAAAATGGAAAATGTATTAAGTGCTGGAATGTTAGGCCCATGGCAAATAGGTCTTATCGTGTTAGCAATTCTTTTGTTATTCGGTGGTAGAAAACTACCTGAATTGATGAAAGGAATGGGGAAAGGAATCAAAGGATTCAAAGATGAGATGAATGGAAGTGGAGAAGCTGACGGAAAAGCTCCTGCTAAATCTGACGCTAAGTCTAAAGAATAATTTTGCCTTTCTATGTACACAACATTTGCTGAGATTAAAGCAGCTCTTTCAAAAGGAGAAACTGCAGTTGATATTACTAAATCTTACTTAGCAAATATTCAAAGCAAACAACAGTTAAACGCCTTTCTTGAAGTTTTTGAAGAGAGTGCTCTTGCTCAAGCAGCAGCAGTTGATCAAAAAATTAAATCAGGTACCGCAGGAAAATTGGCCGGAATGGTCATTGGACTGAAAGATAATATGGCTTACAAAGGTCATAAAGTATCTGCTTCATCAAAAATTCTAGAAGGATTCGAATCAATCTACACGGCAACTGCTGTTGAAAAATTGATTGCCGAAGATGCTATTATCATTGGAAGAACTAATTGTGATGAATTTGCAATGGGAAGTTCAAATGAGAATTCAGCATTCGGTAACGTACTCAATCCGCATAATGAAAAGATGGTTCCTGGTGGTTCATCAGGAGGATCTGCAGCAGCAGTTGCAGCCAATCTTTGCACAGCAACTTTAGGTTCTGACACTGGTGGTTCAATTAGACAACCGGCATCTTTTACAGGAACTATAGGCTTTAAACCTACTTATGGTAGAGTTTCTAGATATGGATTATTAGCATACGCTTCTTCATTTGACCAAATCGGCCCGTTTACAAATAGCGTTGAAGATGCAGCTCTAATCACCGAAGTTATTGCAGGAGTTGATGAGTTTGATAGCACCATGCTTCAAGAACCTACCACTTCATTCAATCTAAAATTCGACACTTCTAAAAAAGTGAAGATTGCATACATCAAAGAATGTATTGAGAGTGAAGGAAATGATCCTGAAGTAAGAGCTAAAACACTTGAAATTATTGAACAATTAAAGGCCGCAGGACATACAGTTGAAGCAGTTGAGTTTCCATATTTACAACAGATGGTTCCAACATATTACGTTTTGACAACTGCTGAGGCCTCTTCAAACCTTTCACGATATGATGGTGTTCATTACGGATATCAATCAGAAAACGCAGAAGGAGTTGAAAGCACTTATAAAAAATCACGTTCAGAAGGATTCGGACCTGAGGTCCAAAGAAGAATCATGCTCGGAACGTTTGTACTATCTCAGGGATATTATGACGCTTATTACACTAAGGGACAGAAGGTAAGACGCGTTATTCAAAATAAAACGAAGGCGATTTTTGATGAATATGATTTCATCTTAACGCCAACAACACCAACCACAGCTTTTGAAATAGGGAAAAACGCTGATGATCCAATCACTATGTATCTTCAAGACATTTTTACCGTACAAGCAAACTTATCAGGTAATCCCGCGATATCTTTGCCACTAGGTCAACATTCTAATGGCATGCCATTTGGAATACAACTAATGGCTAAGCATTTCGCAGAAAGTGACCTTTTGGCATTTTCGGATTATATGATGGAAAGCTATAATTAAAAGCATGAAACATTTTATTTTATCATTTGCATCATTGATGCTCGGGTCTTTCATTTACGCACAAGACAGTACAACTGCTCTTGTCGCTAACCCTGAAGACACTCTTGAATATGAACGCTTCATTGAAGTTGTAGAAAATTCACTATTTGAATATTACGAAGAAACGTGGGGAAAAGAACGCGCCTATGAAGTAATCGATTCATTAGGATACGAAGACAAAGACCGTCCTAGTTTTTCTGACTCTACTTACGTTGCCAGATTAAACAAACTAAATAAGACAACCCCAATTGATGTGGCTTCAAATGCCGAAATGATTCGTGTTGTCAAGTATTTCGCTTCAAAACGAAGAAGATTCACCTCCATTTGTATTGGACGTTCAAAGCTATTCTTCCCAATGTATGAAGAGTATCTTGACAAGTATGATATGCCAATGGAGCTTAAATATTTGTCTGTAATTGAATCTGGACTACGACCAACAGTGAAATCTAGAGTTGGCGCGGCCGGTTTATGGCAATTTATGTATCGTACTGGAAGAATGTTTGGATTAGACAGTGACTCTTATGTTGATGAGAGAATGAATCCTGAATTAGCTACAGATGCAGCATGTAGATACCTTAAATACTTATACGGCATGTATGGTGATTGGAGTATTGCACTAGCTGCTTACAATGCAGGACCAGGAAACGTAAACAAAGCTATTCGTAGATCAGGTGGTAAGATGAATTATTGGGAGTTAAGACCTTTCTTGCCTAAGGAAACGCAGATGTATGTGCCTAACCTCATTGCAATGATTTACATGATGAACTATTATCCTGAACACAACATTACTCCAGCAGAAGCTAAAGTGTATAAGCATGAAGTAGATACTGTTTGTTTAAAAGATGTGGTTAGAATCTCTTACTTAGATTCAATCATTGGAATGAAAGAAGATGATTTCAGATACTTGAATCCAACATACAAAACGGATATCATCCCAAACACGGAAAACCCACAGTGCATCACATTGCCCTTAGAGAAGATTGGTTTATTCTTAGACAATGAAGATTCTATTTACAACTATGAAAAGACTTTAGAGAAGATGGATTTAAGCTTTGTTGCTTTGGAGAAAAAGAAAAGACACTGGGTTAAGCCAGATGAAACAATGGCTAAGATTGCAAAGAAGTATGATGTTACGGTTCAAGACATCAGAGGCTGGAACGGGATGAGAACGAGTACAGTTTACCCTGGTCAGCAATTGACGATTATGTTAACTGAACGAAAATATATTGAAGGAACTTCTTCGTCTTCTTCTAAAAAACCGTCAACTTCTAGCTCTTCAAGCTCATCTTCATCAAGCAGTAAAATCAATTATTCGTATGACGGAAGTTATAAGTACTACACTTTAAAAAATGGAGAGAGCTTATGGACGGTTTCTCAAAAACTTGGCATACCGTTTGGACGTATTCAAGAGTTAAACAAAGACCTTGATCCTAAACGAATGCAACCCGGAGATAAAATCCGAGTGAAGAAGATTTAATACTATTTTCGTTTTCTTGCTTACCAAAACATCACGACAATGAAGTACTTAATGATCGCCCTTACTGCTATTCTCGCTTTTTCTTGTGGGAATGATGACATTACCAGAGAAGATTTATTACCTGATGCCAGTGGAGAACATGGCAAAATTCTAATTGTAGCTGACAATGAGCTTTGGGAAACTTCCCTTCAAGAAAATCTTCACGAACAATTAGATCAAAACTGTGAAGGACCATACTTGAGGCCTGAGCCTTTATTTAATTACTTCAGAACAGAATCCTCAAATGGGATGTCTCACATTGATAAATTATCAAGGTTAATTTTAAAATTCAAAATTGATCATGATTCAACATATCAAGAAACGGCCGTTATTGTTAAAGAAAATTACTTTGCGTTCGGTCAACTTTTCGTTGTTATCAAAGATTCAGATTTTGATAGAATGAATTCATATGTGAAAAATGATTTCGACTTTGTATTAGATGCATTTAACGATTATGAACATGACAGATTAGTGGCAGAATTCAAAGGAGACAAGCACAATGCGATTGACGAAAGAGCTGAAAATAATTTCGGAATCAATATCAGCTTACCGAGAACAACTATTCTCAAAGTAGATAGCAAAGATTTCATGATGATGAAATATGAGCGTTCTCAAAAACAACAATATCAAACAAGCTCTACAAGTGGATACACATATGAGACATTCTGGATTCAAGAAGGAATCTTAATTTGGAAACAGCCTTTAGATAGCGCTTCTTATTTTGATCCTCACCAAGTAATGGCTTATAGAGATTCAGTGCTTAGGGAGAGAGTTCCTGGAGAACTTAAAGGTTCTTATATGGCAACTGAATATGACCCTTACTACAAGCCAGAGGCCGACATTATTGTAGTGAACGGACAAGAAACAATTGTTGTGAGAGGCCTTTGGAAATTCGCAGGGAATCCTGGCGCATTTGGAGGTGGACCATTCGTGCAATATTCTATGATCAACAAAAAGAGAAACGAAATCGTCACGATCTGTGGTTATGTCTACGCTCCTAAATTCAATAAAAGGGAATACATCCGTCAAGTTGAAGCTATGTTGAGTACTGTTGAAATGGAAAAATAATAGCACTACTCCTCTACTTTTTGATTGAATTTTGCATCAAATCTATGAATGAATCATATTTTTGTTCAAAACCAGATTATGAGCTCTCCAAAAATTCTAATTGTATCTACGCTAGTCTTTTGCATTTTCAGTTCCTGTTTTAATGACCGGGGAGCTGATGATGACTTGATGGACCTCATGGATAAGTATGACACTTATGAAGAGCCAAACCCTGCAGATGTAGCTCCAATTGAAGTAAATTGGGAAACACTGATTTCAAAGGAATTAGATGATAAGAAAAATGTCATTTTTGAAGCCTACGTTGCCAAGCTTCCTTTAACCATGTATAATTATGACAAGAGAGAGTTGACCCTAGATTTCTATGAAAGAAGAAATCAAATTGAAGGCGCTAAAATGAGAATTGATATCGTAATCGGAACTTCACCTGCACATGTAAGATCATTACCTGAAGATTATGGACAAGACGATTTGAAAATCATATGCGAAGACGGTAAAAGTGCAAAGGTGGGCTCTAAAGTTAGCATTGAAATCTCATACAAAAACTCAACTGCCGAAGGATATAACTATGGTGACCTCACAAGTATCACCCTTATTGATGACGTATTTGATGAATCCTCTCTCGAAGACGCAGTAGAATTAACAAATGAAGTTATTGAAGATACTACCGCAGATAAAGTATACGCTTATTTTGACGCTAGTATGGAAACATCCAGGTACATGACGCCCTTTGATGGCAAGTACACAATAAGTGTAAATCAAAAAAACAATAAATATTTAGAAAGATCATATGTCTACATTGGAACCACAGCAGGTAAAATGGAGCAATTGCATGATGGATTTTTAGATAAAGATTTTCTCATTTATGACTATAAAGGAGAAGCTCAAAAAGCAGGATCTGGCAAATACAGATTGTATGGTACCTTTAATCAGCTAGATGTTGAATCAAAAGGAGTGTTTACAATAGAAGAAATTAAAAAATTATAATGGAAAACGTAACAGAGGCCATTGCTCATTATAGCAAGAGAAAAAGCAGTTCAGAACTTTCAATTTCGGAGATTCGTTCTGAATTGACAGCTCAGGGGAAATTCTCGCAGGCCGAAATCTCTGAGATTTGCACTTCAATTTCTGATGCCGAGCTCACAAATTTGAATAAAGAAAAATTTAATCCAGGATCTCTTGCCAATCATCCGGTCATCTCTTATGTGCTGACTGGATTGTTCGCTTATCTTGTCTATGTCGCCTGGGTAGAAGTATCCCATCTCAGTGAATCGGGACAAGGCAAATACAAAATTTGGGGTTATTTTCTTTTGGCAGGAGCATTCCTTTTCTTTCTCAGAAATCTCTTCAAAGTCATCAAGTCAATCAAACGTAACACCCAAAAAGAACAATGAAGAGTCTCATCTTATTATCCCTCCTCTCTAGCGGCTTAGCGTTCGGCCAATTGAGCACTTACACCATAAAAGGTAAAACCGGTGTCAAGTATGACAATAAGATTGTTGCTAAGGCAAAATACGACAAAGTTCTTTTGCTTGATGAAGATATCGCGACTGCTTTTAAAAAGAATAAGACCTATTACATTGATTCAGACGGAGATGTGTTTTACAAAGGAAAAACATCAGAAACTAGCACTTTTGAATACGGAATGGGCATTATAAAAGGTAAGAAGAAAATGTACCATATTATTGATGTTGGTGGTGATCAAATTGATCAAGAAAGATATTCCATTCAGAAACCAAAAAGAGTTGGAGGAGCGGTTGAATTCACAGGCAATCCAGGTGCTATATATAATGATGACGGAAGCTTTTTTGCGCGTCATGATTCGGTAGTTTTAATGGATAATTGGCTACTAGTATATACCACCGAAGAAGTAAAACGCTATACCAAAATCCGAAAGCTTTTTCGTATCAAAACTGAAATTGAAATTATCCAAGTTCCTTCGGCGACAGTTTTCAGCAAGAACGGATATTACAAATACGCAAATCAAGTATCAGAAATCGATTCTATGAGAGGATTGAGAGTCCTCACTACGATTGATTCTAATCAACATTTGTTCACTGAATTCGGAGAACTAGTAGCAGAGAACCTCAGAAACATTGAGCCATTTGAAGAAAATTACATCATTGGAGATCACAAATCAGGGAAAACATTGGTGAATACTTCTGAGAAGAAATTGTACATAAAAGGAGCTTATGAGAAGTTTGAAGTCAAAGAAAACATCATTTTTGCCTTCTCTACTTTCAATAATAAAGAGAAAGTCGTAGACATTTACAGTGGTGACTCCTTGGTCCAGTCTGATTGGAAATTCATTGAAGAATGGGATGAATTAAGCTCTGTTTTCTCTGATTCAACAGGGAAATTTGTTGCCTGGAATAATGGTGACAAGAGATCAAGATCATATGTAAATTTTAATGAACCCACAGGATATTACATGATGGTAAAAGATTCTGCATCCTACACTTGGCTGGATGTTGACATTTTTGCTGAACGAGAATTTCATTACCCCTTCTTAACCGGCGATTACACAAGAAGGAAAGGGCCTGGACCTGGTTTTGTGGACAAACTTTTCTATATGAGTTTTTTAGGATGGATTGGAGATAAAGACACCACTACTAGAATAATCATAGACAGCGGAAACGAATTTCATGATGGCTGGGCAATTGTTCCAACAAATGCAAAATCTGCCAAAAAGCCATTTTTAGAGCCCGTATTTATTGGAGACTCAAAAAATATCAGATATAATTTCATCAATATTCAGAACAAAAGATTGAACGATAAAAAATACGAAGATTGCTTGAGCTTTTCGGATGGTCGCGCTTGGGTAAAGGAGAAGGGAATGTATCATCAAATTGATCAATCAGGAAAGAAGGTTGGTAAACTGAGATTCAAATATGTTAGAAGAGACGAAAATGGTTATTTCATTGTTGGCAAAACGACTTTTAACGAAGATCTCATAGGTCCAGATTTTAAGTCTATCACAACGAACAATAGAACACAAATATATCAAAAAGGGAGAAGCTATTATGTCAATTCTGATTGCACCGGAAGGCCTCTTTATGCTATTCCTTAAGAGTTGAGCACCAGCACTTCTTCAATGAAATCTCTGTTGTTATTTAATCTTGGGATTTTATGTTGACCGCCAAGCTTGCCTCTAGACTTCAACCATTTTTCAAACAAACCTTCATTGGCTATAACAACCGTAGGCATTTGAAGAGATAAATCTCCAGTTCGCTTTGCTTCATAATCTGAATTGAGCGCCTTTAGTTCTCCATCTAAAATGTGCGTAAACACTTCTAAATTCTCTGGAGGCTGACTAAATTCTATCAACCATTCATGTCCTCCGCCATTTCCATCCTTCATATAAACAGGTGCAGCAGTATAATTTGATACCGTAGCATTCGTTTTAAGACTCGCTGCTGCAATCGCGGCCTCAGCGTTCTCAACTACCACTTCTTCTCCAAACGCATTGATAAAACTCTTTGTACGGCCTGATATCTTGAATCGATATGGTTTTGAAGAGGTGAACCTAACGGTATCGCCTATAATGTGACGCCATAAGCCGGCATTGGTCGATATCACGAGTGCATAATTTACCCCTACCTCAACTTCTTCTAATGAAATCACATTTTTAGAATCTAATCCATCAAAATCTGTCATTGGAATGAACTCAAAGAAAACGCCATAATCCAGCATCAAAAGCAATTCGTTTTTTGAGAAGTCATCTTGAATTCCAAAAAACCCTTCGGATGCATTGTAAGTCTCAACGTAATTCATGTCATCAAACGGAATCAGCTTTCTGAACTCTTCTCTATAGGGATCAAAGTTGACTCCACCATGCATGAATAATTCTAGGTTTGGCCAAACTTCTCTCAAATGAGTCTTTCCTGTAATTTCTAATATTCGTTTACATAAAACCAAGGTCCAACTGGGAACACCGGCCAATATGTAGATGTCTTGATCAATTGTATTTCTTGCTAACTTCTCAATCTTCTCTTCCCAATCACTCATTAAAGCGATATCTTTTGAAGGCGTCCTTCTAATCTCAGCCCACCAAGGCATGTTCTTCAATATAATGGCAGATAAATCTCCGAAATAAGAGTCTTTGTCTAAGTAATTAATCTCAGCAGACCCACCCAAAATCAGGTGCTTCCCTTTGAATAACTTTCGTCCCGGTAACTGGTTATAGTAAAGACTAAGTAGATCTTTCCCTCCTTTGTAATGACAATTTTCTAAGGCCTCTTTAGAAACCGGCAAGAACTTGGTTACTCCGCTGGCAGTACCAGAAGATTTAGCAAACCAATTGACATCTGAACCCCAAAGAACTCCCTGTTCATTGTTCAACATTCGTTCAATATATGGCTTGAGCGTTTCGTAATTAGTTAGCGGAACATTCTTTCGAAAGTCTTCATATGACCTGATTCCAGAATATTTATGAGCTCTTCCCCACTCCGAATCTTTTCCGTTTTCAATCAATTGTTTCAAAACGTCCTGTTGAACTTCAATAGGATATTGCTTGAATAAATCAATTTGATGAATCCTCTTTTTGATGATCCAAGAGAAGATGGAATTGAAAGGCATTTTCATAAAAGGCCGGGGTATAAATAAAAAAAGACCTCTCCTCGAGTTGAGGAAGAAGTCTGTATGAACATTTTAAAATTGTCTTTTTATCCGAAAAACAATACTAAGCCAGTCACTAATAACGCAAGTATGATGTATACTGGCGCAATAATTGAAGTGGACTCATCAAAGTAATTACGGTCTGAATTCTGATCTGACATTGCTTCTAGTTTTTTGCTAAGGTAAAGCTTTTTGAAATAAAGTAATCATGATAAGGCCATTTTCTGCCCAAAAAGCGACTAAACTTCAATCTGTAAGCTACTTAGCACACATCCATATTAAGAGAAATACCAGAGAGTCAATAATTAACACCATTCATCCTTTTTGTTGATTTTCAAAGCTAGAATTGGTATCTTTAGAAACTTGAAAAACGATTTCACAGCATTTTTTGTGAGATCAACCATGAAAAACGAAAACAGTGATTAAAAAACTAACCTCATTAATCGCGCTACTACTCTTGGCGCAAATAAGTACTGCACAGTTAAGTTGGAGCAGAGTTAAAATTTTCGGAACAGATAGTGAACTTCAGCAATTAGGGACTTTAGGTCTTCCTGTAGATCACGGTGAGTACAAGAAAAACACTCATTTCATGACAGATATCTCTTCAGAAGATATCGCATTGTTAGATCAACATGGTTTCACTTACGAGATCGTTATCCAAGACGTAAAACAACATTATAAAGATCAGAGTTATGCTCCTGTTACAAAGGACGACAGAGCAGCTTGCCCAACTGCAGGTGGAGCAGCTTACAATCCAACAACTCCTGCCAATTGGAATCAAGGTACAATGGGTGGATATTTAAAGTATCAAGAATTCTTAGATGAATTGGACGATATGAGAACAATGTATCCGACTTTAATTACTGCAAAAGATACAATAGACAATTACGTTACTATTGATGGGAATCCTGTTTACTATTTAAGAATCTCAGACAATGCTGATACTGATGAAGCTGAGAAAGAAGTGCTTTACACTTCAATCCATCATGCAAGAGAGCCAAATTCTTTAATGCAGACTATCTTTTACATGTGGTACATCTTAGAAAACTACGGAACAGATCCTGAGGTGACTTTCTTGGTGGATAATACAGAGATGTACTTTGTGCCAATGATCAACCCTGACGGATACCGTTACAATGAATTGACTGACCCTACTGGCGGAGGAATGCACAGAAAGAATAGAAACTTAGTGAGTGGTGGCACGAGTAACCCTGGTGTAGATTTAAATAGAAACTATGCATATCACTGGGATGAATCAGGAACTTCAAACAACCCTAACAATGACACATGGCCAGGAACTGCTGACTTTACAGAAGTAGAAACTCAAGCAATCAAATGGTTATGTGAAGATAGAGAATTCGAATTTGCATTCAACGCTCACTCTCACGGAAATCTTCTGTTGTACCCAATGGGATGGTCAGATGTAGCAGTTGCTCCTCATGAAGATTATTTCGCAGCTTATGGTGACCACATGGTTATTCATAACGGTTATACGAATATGAAAAGCTCAGGTTTATATCCTGCCGCTGGAGATTCTGATGATTGGATGTACATAGATGACTTATTAACGAAGGATACCATTTTCGCAATGACTCCTGAAGTTTCAAGTTATGGATCAGGAAATGAATTCTGGCCGCCGGCTTCTGCTATTGAAGGAATTTGTAAAGCAAATGTTCACATGAACATGACTTTATCTCACATGCCTCACGTATTTGGAGTAACGACTGATTTAGATCCGTCAACTGTTGCAACGACAACGGGTTCATTTAACTATGAATTAGAAAGATTAGGAAGAACAGATGGAGATATCACTGTAAGTATGACACCAATCGCCGGAATTCAATCATTCGGAGCTGGAAACGTTCACACTTTAGACATCATGGAGATTGTTCAAGGAGCAATCACTTACACTTTATTACCAGGAGTTGTTTTCGGGGATGATATTACATTTTTGTTAGAAACTGATAATGGATCATGGACGAGAAAAGATACCATCTATAAGTCTTTCGGATTAGGAACGGTAGTGTTTACTGATGACGCTACCAACTTAGATAATTGGACAGGTGATTGGAGTTTCACAAATGAAGAATTCGTTTCTCCAAATAACTGTATTACAGATAGCCCATTCAGTGATTATTCAAATAACACAGAGTCAGATTGCGAATTGATTCAATCACTTTCTTTAGTAAACGCAACTTATGGTTATGTTAACTTTTGGGCACAATGGGAAATTGAAAATGATTGGGATTATTGCCAATTCATGATTTCAATTGATGGCGGTTCTGCTTGGATTCCATTATGTGGTAAATACACTAACCAAGGTGGCGCAAATCAAGATTTTGATAATCCACTTTACGATAACTTTCAAACTGATTGGGTATTTGAAGAAATTGATTTAGATGATTACTTAGGTGAAAGTGATGTTAGATTTAAATTCCATTTCATTGCTGATGGTGGAGTGACTGAAGAAGGATTCTATTTTGATGACTTCAGTTTGTCAACTGATGCTGATGAGTCAACTGAAAGCATTACAGAAATTGCAGATTTAGATGTATTGATCTACCCAAATCCAACATCAAGCCAAATCACAATAGCAATTGAGCAAATTGGTGAAGTAGCTGAATTAGAAATTACAAACAACTTAGGTCAAGTTATTTCAACTCAAGTTCCGAACGGAACTAACACTAAAATTTCAACTTCGAATTTAGCTGAAGGTGTTTACTTTGTTAACATCATCACGAATGATGGAGAAAAAGTAACGAAGAGATTTACAGTGATTAGATAAGAGAATAAACAAGTTTTAAAGGCCGTCTTTGCATTGCAGAGACGGCCTTTTTTTGTTAGATTTTGCGGAAAATACGGGTTTTAAAGTAAGTCAATGTATTTCATCATTTAATTATTACTTTGTATGCATAATCAAAACTCTATTCTATGAAAACGAAGCTGGTTCCTGGTTTCAATGGAACACTCCATATGTTGTAAATACTTGGGATGTGAACTTTAATTGCAATCATAATATTCCAATTTCAGAAATTCTAATTGATTCATGGTCTAGACCAAGTAGTTCAACAACATTTGGTTCGTTTGGACCTGATAATATTGTGTATCCAAGAGAAAAAGTTGAGCTTCTTTCTTTAAATTACACTTCGGCAAACTTACAAGGGGTTGTTTATGAGGTGTTTGATACTTTAGGCACGCCTTTGGGTTGGTGGCCATTTGATTTAAGTGGAAATCTACAAGCAGAATATAGTGTGCTTTCTGAAGGTAATTTTGTTACGACAAATGAAATCGAAAAAGATCAACAAATTAGCGTTTATCCAAACCCAACCAATGGTCAGCAGAACATCTCAATAACAGTAAATCAACCTATTGAAGCTACCGTACGTCTTTACAATAGTGAAGGCAGATTAATTGAAAATGTTTTTAGTGGTAAATTAAATAAAGGGCATAACGTAATTGTAAATAACATCTCGTCTTTAGCATCAGGAATTTATATATATGCTGTTGAATTGGAAAATCAAGACGTTAAACATTTTAAAACCATAAAGCGGTAGAACAGATAAATGGAACCATTTCAATTAAAGAAACAAAACTTGAAGAAAGGCACTTTTTTTAGTATCCTTTTGTTTATTCATTTTTTTGGGCTTTGTCAAGCAGGGCCTTATCTTGGATGGGTTAATACGTTCGATTCAGGATATTCTCAAGGATTCTCAATTGATATGGATTCTGATGGTAATGTGATAAGTGTTGGGGTTGTTAATGAAAGTTTTTCAGGTACCATTATTTATCAAACAACATCTGGTATTGACTCTATTGTCCCTACTGGTTTTCCGTGTACAATCATTCAAAAAATCAATAGCGAAGGAAATACGATTTGGATTAGAGAAATTGAAAGTGTTTATGGGGTTGTTGCGAATGATGTCGCAATTGATAATAATGAGAATATTCTAGTTACAGGGTATTACCAAGATTCTACTGATTTTGATCCTAGTGCTAGTCAAGCTATTGATACTGGTTCAGTTCAAATGACATTTGTATTGAAATTAAATCAACAAGGAGATTTCATATGGGTTAAGACTATCAAAAACACCAGCGGCAATTCAAGGGGTATAGCAATTGCTGTTGATAACAGCAATGATATTATTTTTACGGGACAGTTTTCTGGTACGGCTGATTTTGACCCAAATATTGGTGTAACAACGTTGTCCTCTGCTGGTTCAATTGACATATTTATTTGTAAAATCAGTGAAATTGGAAATTTAATTTGGGTCAAAAGTAATCAAGGACCATTAAATGATAGGGTTCAATCCATGACACTAGATATGGATCAAAATATTATTTTGACAGGAAATTTTCATGATACGGTAGATTTTGATCCCGGCCCATTAATTTATAATTTAACAGCCGATCAATTTCAAAGCGGCTGGGGGGTAGTTTTTGTACAAAAACTTGATAATGACGGTAACTTTAAATGGGCCAATGCCATGGAAGGTAATAACGTAGAATATGGGGAGGACCTTACTACAGATAATCAGGGAAACATCTATACCATGGGCCGCTTCAATGAGGATATTGATTTGGATCCCGGGCCATCAGATTTGCTTATGGTAAGTGCCGGTAGTCAAGATGTTTTCATACAAAAGGTTGATTCATTAGGCGATTTAGTTTGGGGGAAATCTTTTGGAGGAATATCCTATGATTTTGGAAGGGGACTTGCGGCTACAAATGATGGGAATATTTACATCTGCGGGTATTTTAATTTGACAACTGATCTTGATCCTGGTACAAATATGGCATCTTTCACTGCTGAGGCATTGTATGATGCATTTCTTCTAAAACTTGATACCGCTGGTAATTATGTTTGGGGAGGGGTCTATCACGGTAATTCTCTTGAACATCCGGCAAGAATGGTTCTAGATAATCAAAACAACATTTATCTAACCGGTTTTTTTGAAGGTAGTTGTGATTTTGATCCAAGTGATGGTAGTCATGAATTGCAGACAAGTGGTCGCAGTATTTATACGGCTAAGTTTATTGAAGGCTATGCCTCTATTCCAGAAAGTTCTGATATTCAAGATTTGATGATTTATCCTAATCCTTGTAAAGAGTTTTGTTACTTAAATAGTATCGAGACTATTGAAAAGGTTCAACTTTTTAATCAATTTGGGCAAGAAATAAAGACGGTTATTCTACAGGAAAACAGAATGGATATAAGCTTTCTTGCTCAAGGCGTGTATGTGCTTAAAGTTTATTCTGAAAATGGAACCTATACGACTCAGCTCGTGAAGTATTAGATAAAAGGTTTAATAAATATTGAAGCCGTCTTTGTATTGCAGAGACGGCTTTTTCATGCAATAAAATTTAACCGGCAAACTTATAACCAACTCCTTTGATTGTTTGAATGACTTTGTCTCCAAATCGCTCTCTGAGCTTTCTCACATGCACATCAATAGTTCTATCTCCTATTACAGCATCTCCCCAAACATCTCTTAAAATTTCATCTCTTCTGAAAACACGTTCAGGCGAAGAAAGCAATAGCGATAACAATTCAAACTCCTTTTTAGGGATAATTAATTCATCTTGGCCATGGATTACTGAGAATCTAATTTTGTCAATTCGAATATCTGAGTCAGTTTGAAGTTATCTCCTCTGCTGCCCCACAAGAAAAGATCAGAAAAGACACAGTGAGTATTGCTAAATTTTTCATGCACTAAAATTAATGAAACAAAGAAAGTATGAATTGAATTTTGCACATTAAAAAAGAGCCCCCAATTAGGAGGCTCTTTTATATCAATTTTCTTTAAGAATTTACTTCTTCAACACTTTCAGAACAGCAGTTTCGTCCTCAACCGGATCTGAAAACATATTATTTTCATTTAAGTCTTGATCTGCAGTCTTACCTGAATTTTGTCCACAAGAGATAAAACCAATAGAATTATCAATGGGATATATACTTTCATGATTCAAAAGTAATAAAAGATGTCCTTTATTCAACTAAAACAAAAGCCGCCCAGAAGTATGGGTCATACTTTTGACGCATATCTTTCTGTGTCTCAGAAAAAGCATCTTTAATATCCTTTAGTCTCAATAGTTTTTTGTAAAAAAGCGTCATAAACTCTTCGGTCTCTGTATCTGGGACCTCCCACAAACTCATGATAATAAATTTTACTCCAGCCATTTTGAAAGCACGCTGTAATCCATAAACACCTTCGCTACCTTTAATATCTCCCAATCCTGTCTCACAAGCAGACAAAACTACCAATTCAGTTTTTCGCATATCTACATGCGCTACCTCTTGAGCGGTCAATACTCCGTCATCCAAGCTGTCGGTTTTTTGTTGACTCCAAACGTCATTTGCACCAGCAAACACCAGCCCTGAACGCATTAATGGATTGGAATTATTAACAAATGAATTAACTCCAAATCCCCTCCCTCCTCCACGAAAAGAGAAGTCTTCCTCTTCCACAATATTTTTTTCCATATCCTCCTTTATTTTATTTGGATCTTCATAGAAAAAACCGTGTGTAGCGATATGCATAATATTAGACTGAGTGGCCAACAATTTAAACTGTTCTTCTGTAGCCTTTGAATTACTTAAATAAGTTACATCTACCTTATGCGCCTTAAGGTATTCAGTTATTTTTTCAGATTCTAATTTAGTTCCATGTAAATAGCTCCATATCTTTCTATCTGTGCTATCTGTATCATAATTTATCCCACCAAAAACTGTTACTGAAAAATCTGTACTAAATGAAGATTTAGCATCTTTTTTAATTATACCAGTAGAAGATTTATTTTCAAACAAATATTTATCACATAAGTAAACATCTTGGTCTTTTGCTAAAGCCGCAAAACTTATCTTATGTAATAAACCTGTAGGCGACACAAATACACGATTTGCACCTTTTACAGCCTTTTCTATTGGTTGCCAAATCAATTTATAAAGTTCTGTTTTATGTTCTGATTTTTTTCCATATATATCTTGTACATACTCCAGGTTGTTTCCTCCAAATTTTCCCAAGACATTTTCCAATTCCTTTTCATTAAAGAGTCGAATCATTTCAGGAGAAGTACATGTTGGGGTGACAATTAAGGCGCAATAAATCACAGTATCACTAAAATCATTAAATCCATCATCTTCATAATTTTTGAGCTGAAAATGAATAAACTCTATAGCCACTTCATTTGATTCTAGAGATTTTTGCACATCCAACCAACTTAAGTCTTGCAGTTTATTAAAGTCTGAAAACAAAGCTGAACTTTTAACCAACTCCTTTTCAAATTCATTGGCTTCCTCTTCCAATTCCTTTGTGTCTTTACCTTTGGCATAAAGTCTCGCTATTCCTTTTTTTAATTGAACCCATTGATTGTAATTATTAATAAGTATAGTGTCATTAGAATTAAAAATTGCATTACGCATAGCAGTAGATGACTTTAATAAAAGTCCTTTATTTTTAATTGAATTATTGTAAACAACGTCAACAATTTTTGGATTATCCGCTTTTCGCATTAAGGCGTATGAATTAAAATCCATATAAGTTGACGCTACCGTTCCGAAATATTTTTCTTGGCTTTTTTCTGACAGAACAGTGAAATTAGATATGATATTTTTATTGGTGATGTTTACAGCCTCCAGAGCAAAACTGTCTGCCTGTTGATATAGATTGGATGCAAGTGTGTTGTTATTTGTTTTAAGAGCTTTTCTTGCCTTAACAATGGTAATTAGTTTCATTAGACCTGCTGCCTTTATTTGTTCTTTTGGAAATTTTAATTCGTCAAAAATTTCATAAGCTTTCACGGCATTCTGTTCGGCCAGCGGAATATTTTTTTGATCGCAATAAAAATTTCCTATGCTTATTAGTGAATTACCAATTCCATTTACATTTCCTATTTCTTCTCTTATAGCTAAGGCCTTTTGATAGTGTTCAAGTGCTTTTGATAAATCGGACATATTCTCATAGACTACGCCTAAATTATGAAGCGTATAAGAAATACCCTTTTTCTCACCTAATTCTTCAAATAGTATCAGCGCCTTCTGCTGGTAATCAAGGGCTATTTTATATGTGGAAGGATTATTATTATATACAGTACCCATATTAGTATAAGCACGCCCAGCACCATCTTTGTCTCCTATTTCAAGAGAAATATCCAAGGATTCATTATAGTATTCTAAACATTTTAAGGTATCTCCTTGATCGTTGTAAATAATTGCTACACTATTTATAACTGAAGCCAGTGTACTCTTATCATCAATCGACCACAAAATATTTAATGATTTATTGTAATACTCCAATGCTTTTGGAATATTACCTAAATCTTTATATACAGAACCAATGTTTGCCAGTGAACTTGCTATAAGACCTTTATTACCCATCCCTTCTCTAATCTCCAAAGACCTAAGAAGTAGTCCTAATGTTTTTTCTATTTCGCCGTTATTTTTGTAAACAAAAGACAAATTATTTAAGGAACGTGAAATCCCACGATTATCCCCAATTTCTTCACTAATCGCAAATGATTTTGTCCAGAAATCAATTGCTGTTTGAACATCTCCGCCATGGAAGCTGATGTATCCCATATTACTCAAGGTAAAGGCATGAGATTTTAGCAGGCTCCTTTTTACTATGGAAGGTGGATCAGCTAAAATCGCGTTCTCAATGTCATTAGAAATTGAATCCCAAAAAGCAATTCTGAACACAGGAATCTGCGTTCCGATTATATTGCGTAGAAGGAAATGAGTTGTATCATGAATGTTCTCTTTTGCCAACTCATTTCTTAAAGAATCTAGTAGATTATCTTCTGCATATCCCTGTGAGAAGCTAGATTGACTACAAAAAAAAAACAAAAAGAATAGATAGGACAATTTTATATCTTCTCATACTATATGTTATCCAATTAAAAAATAAAAAATGAGTCTCCCCTATGAGAACTCACTTTCATTTGGGTTTACTATAAAACTATTTCTTCAATACTTTAATAACAGCTGTTTCACCAGCCTCTGTTTTGATATCAATCAAATACAAGCCATCTGCTCCAGTGATTTCTACATCAATGTTCTCTGCTGATTGGTAATTGTAAGTTTCTATTAATTGACCGTTGATACTTTTTAGTTGAACAGTTATGTTCTCACACAAGGCACCTAATGATATCTTCACATCTCCTGAAGTTGGATTTGGATAAACTGTAAGAGCATCTCCGAATGAATTCTCAAGGAAACCAATACCTGATACATCATAACAAGCTGAAGTATCTGCACAGTTTCCGATAGTTACTTCAACCGCATAAGAACCATTCAATGTTGCAGTAAATGCTTGATTCGTTTCTCCAGAGATAACACTGAAGTTATCATTACAATCTAACCATTGATATGTCCCTGCTGTAGAATTAGCAGTCAGCAATTCTCCTGATTGTGTGACAGAAGTATCCATTGCTGTTACAATTACATTTTGTGTTTGTGAAGCTGTGTTTCCACAATCATCAGTATAAGTCCAAGTTACTAGAGTTGTTCCCATAGTTGTGATTGGCAGGGTAATGTCTGATACGCCAGTTATTGTTCCTGTACAATTATCAGTAGCAGTTGGAGCTGTTGGTGTTGACTCACATTCTTCTGTTACATCTGAAAGGGTAGCCACATCAGCTATTGGACCTGTTGTATCGTCAACGGTAATGGTTTGTGTTACATTGATAGTATTATTACAATCATCAGTGACACTATATGTTCTTGTAATCACTTCAGGACATGTATTTCCGTCTGATACATCTGATACGTAAGCAACAACTGGTGCTGTTGTGCAATTATCTACTTCGTCCGTTACATCTAATATATCAATCGGCGCATCTGTTAGGCATTCTACTGAAACGTTTGCTGGATTGGATGCAGTTGGGTTCGTTACATCATTAACACTAATGGTTTGTGTTACATTTATGGTATTGTTACAATCATCCATGACACTGTAGGTTCTTGTTATTACTTCTGGGCAAGTATTTCCATCTGATACATCTGATACAAATGCTACAGTTGGGATTCCACAATTATCTGCTTCATCTGTAACATCTAGTACATCTGGTGAAGGAACATTTCCAATGCAATCTACATTGATTCCTGCAGGATTTGATGCTGTAGGATTTGTTGCATCATTCACAGTGATGGTTTGCGTTACCGCTATTTGGTTACTAGCTCCATCTGTTACACTATAAGTTCTTGTAATTGTTTCTGGACAAGTATTACCATCTGATACATCTGATACAAATGCTACAACAGGCGTACCACAATCATCAGCTTCGTCTGTGACAACCAGTACATCTGGAGCCGGGACATTTGATGTACATTCTACATTTATACTGACAGGGTTAGAAGCTGTTGGCATTACTTGATCATTGATGATAACGTTTTGTACTAATGTTATTTGATTGTTACAATCATCCGTAACACTATAGGTTCTGGTTATTGTCTCTGGACATGTATTGCCATCTGAAACATCCGATACAAATGCTACTACTGGATTTGCCGTGCAATTATCTGCTTCATCCGTTACTACCAAAACATCTGGAGCGGGCGCTCCTCCGCTTGATAGAACTATATCTGATGGGCTGGATGCTGATGGGTTTGTGAGGTCACTTACCGTGATAGTTTGGGTAACCAATATTTGATTCGTACAAGCATCTGTTACAGAATATGTTCTTGTTATTACTTCTGGACAGCTGTTACCATCCGATACATCTGATACAAATGCTACAGTTGGTACACTGCAATTATCTGCTTCATCTGTAATATCCAATACATCAGGTGCCGGAACATTTCCAAGGCAATCTACGTTAATAGCTGTTGGGTTGGATGCTGATGGGCTCGTTACGTCATTTACTGTGATGGTTTGGGTTACCATTATTTGATTCGTACAAGCATCTGTTACACTGTAGGTTCTTGTGATTATCTCTGGACAGGTATTACCATCCGATACATCTGAAACAAATGCAACAGTTGGTACACTGCAATTATCCGCTTCATCAGTAACAACCAGTACATCTGGAGCCGGAACATTTCCAAGGCAATCAGTATTAATACTAACTGGATTAGAAGCCGTTGGCATAGTAAAGTCATTGACCGTAATAGTTTGAGTTACCACTATTTGGTTGGAGGCACCATCTGTTACAGAATAGGTTCTGGTAATTACTTCAGGGCATGTATTTCCGTCTGATACATCACTTACAAATGCTACAACCGGTGCAGAAGAACAATTGTCTGCTTCATCAGTGACAACCAATACATCTGGTGCTGGTACACTTCCACTGCAATTTGCATTTAACCCTACTGGATTGGAAGCCGTTGGATTAACCGCATCATTCACAGTTACCACAACAGTGGTTGAATCCATATCACCTGCATTATCTGTAACTCTTAGTTTAACAGTATAAGTTCCTGAACCTAAAAAAGAAGTCGAAGAAGTGGATCCTGTTGCATCAAAAGTGCCATCATTTTCGAAATCCCATTCGTAAACATCAATTGTTTTTGCAACATCTTCATGGTAGGAGCAGGTTGCATCAAAGTTTACGGTTTGACCACAATTGGCTGGGTTCGGGGTTGCTGAGAAGCAGGCTACAGGCGCGGGCGGAAAATATAACTTAACGACCCAAAAATCAAAACCTCCATTAGAGTTTTCAGTTTTGTCTCCCGAAATACTTGAATTAGAATGCCCACCAAAAATAAATCCATCATCAGATGTCTGCTGAACTGTCCATCCAACTTGAACGGAATTACCCCCTATCGAATTTTGCCAAACAATATTTCCTACTCCATCTATTTTAACTATCCAATAATCAACAACTCCATTTAAGTTTTCAGTTTTATCTCCAGATATGTTTGACAGTGATGTTCCTCCCAAAATATATCCTCCATCTGATGTTTGTTGGACAGCATTATTAAAATATATCTCATCATTACCGCTACCACCAATCGTATTTTGCCAAACTATGTTTCCAGTGGCGTCTAATTTCACTACCCAAAAATCAAAACCTCCATTAGAATTTTCAGTTTTATCTCCGGAAATATCGGATTTTGATCTCCCTGTGAGAATATATCCTCCATCTAGTGTTTGTTGAACATTGTTTAGCTCGTCAACATTGCTTCCCCCAATTGTATTTTGCCAAATAATGTTTCCTATTGCATCTAATTTTATCACCCAATAATCTATAGCACCAGGATTAATAGAATTCTCTGTTTTATCGCCTGAAATACTTGAACTAGAATAGCCTCCAACAATATAGCCACCATCTGTTGTTTGTGAAATGGAATAAATAGCCTCATTGCCAGTTCCTCCTATCGTGTTTTGCCATACAATGTTTCCTGTTACATCTAATTTTACCGCCCAAAAATCATCCTGTCCATTAGAATTTTCAGTTTTGTCTCCTGAAATATTTGAATTAGACCTCCCTCCGAGAATATATCCTCCATCTAATGTTTGTTGAATACTAAATAATTGTTCTTGTGAACTCCCGCCAATCGTATTTTGCCATACAATATTTCCTGTAGCATCTAATTTAATTACCCAATAATCATAGGCTCCATTTGAATTTTCAGTTTTATCGCCTGAAATATCAGAATCAGAATATCCACCTAGTATATAGCCTCCATCTGCAGTTTGCTCAAGATCTTTAAGATCATCAGTACCAGACCCTCCTATCGTGTTTTGCCAAGCAACGATTCCTGAAGCATCTAATTTTACCACCCATATATCTTCCCCTCCATTAGAGTTTTCCGTTTTATCGCCTGAAATATCAGAATCAGACTTCCCTCCGAGAATATATCCACCATCTGACGTCTGATGGACTATATACATATAATCAGTACCACTACCCCCGATCGTATTTTGCCATTCAATCAGTGGTGCTTGCGAAAAAGAAACTGAAGTCAAAAAAGAAAAAGCTAAAAGTGAAAAAATGTTTTTCATAGGGTTTAAATTTGGTTGCCTCAAAAGTCTTGATTGTCTGACTGAAATCCTATACTCATTAATGAGTATATTTTGTTGAAAATGTCAGAATTCAAAAAAGGACCATCTCACATTAAATGAGACAGTCCTTGATTTCGTTTTGGGTTAATAACGGCATAGAAATAATTCTACTTTTTAATCACCTTATAAGTCGTAGTTTCTTCCCCTTCTTTGATAGTAAGGAAATATACGCCTCTATTGAATGAGCTTACATCAATTTGAGTTGTACTAGATAAATTTGAAGTAGCGTAAATTACTTTTCCAGTAATATCAATTAATTGAACAGCGACTGAATTTCCAGTCAATTTTGATAGGTCAATTGTTAATTGATCTACGGCTGGGTTAGGATAGATTGAAACTAGATCATTCAATGCTAAATCCGTTAATCCAGAAACAGGCATTTCACCTGCATCAATGGCTGCGTCAGGCGTATCATTATAAGCAAAATCAAGAATAGTTACATCATTCCAAGCCGTCATATTTACTCTTATCCAACCGTAATGTGTATTCGCGCCTAATTCAAAGTGGCATCCAACATATTGGTCACTTCCTGAAGGAAAAGTTAAAGAAGCCATAGCCCATTCAAGGAAAGCTATACCTGTAGCCGTATATGTGCTTGCTGAAGAAATTGCATCATTAAATGCCAAACCTGAAACATGTTCAAATCCGCCAACGTTTGCGCCTACAAAAGCATGAGTTCCTCCGGTTGCACCAGCTTGTAAGGCGATATCCATTGTGTTAATGTCAATTGAAAACTCAGCTGCAACATCCTGGTCAAAATCAACTCCGTAGGTTTCAGTTCCTCCCGCGGTTAAATTTACATCTGTAATATCCGTATAGATAATGGCAGCAGAGGCCATATTTACAGCTCCTAGTAATAAAATAGATAGTAATTGTCTTTTCATAATAAATCGTTTTAGTTTAAATTGATTGACGTAAAGTTAGTTCGCATGAAAGGGTATGTCAATACTCACTTATAGGTATATTCGATTCAAAATCTGCCGATTGCATTTGATTTTTAAAAAAAAGTCGGAAAAATGAAAATGGCAATTGTCTAAGAAATATTGTTCGCTAGTGCATATTTAACCAAGTCAATAGAATTTGACATGTTCAATTTATGAAGGATGTTTTTACGGTGCGTTTTAACCGTGTTCACAGCAAGAAACATTTCGCTCGCTATTTCTTTATTACTCAATCCTTTCACGACATGTTGCACAATTTGAATTTCCCGTTTAGTGAGCATATTCTTTTCAGAATCAGCCTCAGAGTTCAGCAGTCCTTTGATTTCTGGCGAAATATAAATCTTACCCATGTCAATTGAGTGAATTGCGTCCATTAATTCTCCCGTTGAATTAACCTTGGATATGAAGCCATTTATATTCAATTCAAATAGACTTTCCAACATTATTATATTCTTATGCATGCTCAATACCAATATTTTCTGAGATTGATTTTTTTCTCTAATCTTGATAATTAGTTCCGCACCACTTATATCTGGCATTTCAATATCTGTAATAACTAAATCATAACGGTTAGTCTCATAATCAGTAAAAAAGGCAATGGGCGTGCTAAATGTAGAAATTTGAAAGTCTGGTATCTCTCTCTTTATTAATGATTTAAGGCTTTCAAGAATTAGCAAATGGTCATCTATAAGAGCAATATTCATATTGTAATGAGATATTTGTACTTTTAAAACTAATTAAATCGCTTATAAATCACAGGTTTATATTGGTTTTTTTTACTTCTTTTTGAACTCAATAGGTTTGTGATTGAATTAATTCATTGATTTTTAATAAATGTGTAAACACCTTATAATAGGATTAATTAGTCTGTCATGTTCATTTCAGGCTTACTCGTTAGATGTCATACAGTTCAAGAATTCTGATAATGAATTACTCATTGGAAAGCATACTTATTGCTATACAGATTCAACCAACAATTTATCAGCAGAAGACATTGGGCACCTCTTTATCAACTCAAAAGAAAAGTTCAAAAGGATAAAAGAAGAGGTAGCAAATTTTGGCGTTAATAAAAATAACCATTGGTTCTTCTTTACAGTAAATAATTTGAGCAGACATACGCTCTTTTTGACCATAGATAATCCTCATATAGATTATTGTGAGTTATACGAATTTAGTGTAAAGCAAGGGTTAGAAGGAGACAGAGTATCTCAAATTGGAATGGCCGGAGATAAAGTCAGCTTATCTAGTTGGAGCGTTGAAGATAGAAGAAGCGTGTTTCAATTGACTAATGGCAAGAACGAACAGAAAAGTTATTTATTGAAAATCAAAAAAGGAGGTGGACTGAAAATACCTCTCTATATCCACACAGCTAAACAGCTCATTGAATCAAACAACAGTTTTAATTTATCTTCAGGGATCTACTTTGGAGTATATGTGCTCCTGCTTTTCATTAGTATTGTTGTTTTCTTGCTAAGCAAGGATAAAGTGTACCTATATTTTAGCTTCTACATTTTTTCATTTTCCAATTACCTCTTCGTAGAATTGGGATATGGATATCAATTTTTTTGGTCTGACCTAGTCAATCCTTTGGCCTCTAAAAGGGTGGCATTTGCCATTTTAACAATGACAGCGATCATCCTGTTTTCAACCGAATTTTTGAGAATGAAAAAGCACTTTCCGAGAGTAAGGAAAATACTCAATATAGTTGCTATAGCATTATTAATAGAAATCATTGTTTTTCATACCGTAACTTACATTCCTCAGGCCATTTATAACAAGTTTCTTCCGGTCAATTATGTCTTAATTCTATTCGCTTTTATCTTTCTAATTGTCATCAGTATCAAATCACTCAAGTTTCAGAAATATGAAAGCGTATTTTTACTTTTTTCGATTGGGGCATTATTAATTGGAGACGTAGTTTTCCTTTTATTGGAGTATAAATTCATCCCAAACAATGTTTTTACAGCATATTCCTTGATTTGGAGTTCATTGCTAGATATCTTACTGATAGCTTCTGGATTAGCGTTTAGGATTAATTCCCTTTTTCAACAAAAACTTAGAATGGGAAATCAAATTATTGAACAGCAAAAGCATTTATTAACGGCTATAATAAAAGGAGAAGAAAAGGAAAGAAAAAGATTGGCAAGAGAACTTCATGATGGAATTTCTGGCAATTTAGTTTCTCTCTCAATAAAAATCAATTCAGACTCCAGTAAAGAAGAGGTGGAAGAATTAACAAGAAAAACCCTGTTGGAAGTAAGGAATATTAGTCATAATCTTCTTCCTCCTCAATTTGATGATCTATCTATTGATAAAATCCTTGACAATTATATTGAATCCTCCAGAAGCGATTTTCCATTCACCATCCAATTTAATAAAAAAGGGGATTTTGGTGGGTTAAATAATGATGGAAAAATAACGCTATATAGAATCATGCAGGAGTGTATTTCAAATGCTGTTAAATATGCTGAGGCTATTGAAATGACGATTCAGCTGATGGAAGATGATAGTCAAATTACCTTAATGATTGAAGATAACGGAATTGGTTTCAATACTGAAGATTCTACTGACGGTATTGGCATATTGAACATGAAATCGCGGGTTGCTGATCTTCAGGGAGAATTTACAATTGATTCATCCAAAGAAATGGGAACATCAATTATCATTTCATTACCCATCAGTAATTAAGGGTTTATTAAAATGCTTCTCCTAAAGAAAGATAAAACCCAGAACTATTGTCCGAAGCCCAAGCATAATCTAATCGCAGGTTCAGTTTTTGATTTTTTGTGAGTTGAAATCGAAGGCCAAGCCCACCACCACATTTGGTTTCTTTAATATTAAAGTTCATGAATTTATCAGACACCTGTCCAAAAGCAAAAAAACCAGCTGCAGAAAATCTTTTCCATATGTGACGCCTGTATTCATATTGTGAAAAATAGGCGAACTTGTCCGTAAATCTTGTAAAGTATAAGCCCCTTATTCGATTCGCTCCACCGATCAATGGATATCTATAATAAGGTGAATTTCCAAAATTATTATTAGACATGATAGACATGGCTATGATGTTTTTTTCATTCTTAATATGCACGTATTTCTTTGCGTTAAATTTAATATTGAAATATTCATAATCAGTAAATCCAGCATTCATATAGTAAATGATGTCAAAGTCTATATAAGCACCTTTGGTGGGATAAAGAATGTCATCTCTAGAATCATATTGAAATTTTGAACCAATACCGAAAACGATACCTCCATTTATACCTAAAGGTTGATCCATATTAATTTTTGATATACTATCGAAACTAATTTTATGCGCATCAAAATCGACTTGTCCCCCTATGAACACTTTTCCATTAAATTCTTTTACCAATACTGGCTTAATCAATACAGATAAGGGTGAAATAGTCTCTTCATTCTCACCAAGCGAAGTATTTCCAATTCCGAAATATGAGTTAGGGAAACTCAATACATCCAAGCGCATTGAATACTTGAAACCGTTTTTGAAATAAAGATTGGTTTTCCCGTAAAAAAGAAATTGTTTTTTGATGGATACTATAAAAACTGGCTGAATATTAGATGGTCTGTTGTATTCAGATGAATCCGCAGTAAAGAACATAAAGTTGGTAATTAACCCAAAAGCCAATGACGTTTCTGGAGTGTATCCAATTAATGGGAATACTGTTAATTTGTTTTTTTTAGTAGAATCACTTTCAATTGACTGGCAAAATATGTTTGTTGATAAAAAACAAATTATTGCGACTAAGAATTTGACTTTAAATGATTTACACATATTCATGTGGGTTATACGCTGATCAAGCTGGCTCAAATATAGTTGTTTGAAAATAACCGTTAAATATCTTACCCCTTCAATACCTCAGAGATTGGCTTTTACCAGGAGTTGTTTTCGGAGATGATATTACATTTTTGTTAGAAACTGATAATGGATCATGGATCAGAAAAGATACCATCTATAAGTCTTTCGGATTAGGAACGGTAGTGTTTACTGATGACGCTACCAACTTAGATAATTGGACAGGTGATTGGAGTTTCACAAATGAAGAATTCGTTTCTCCAAATAACTGTATTACAGATAGCCCATTCAGTGATTATTCAAATAACACAGAGTCAGATTGCGAATTGATTCAATCACTTTCTTTAGTAAACGCAACTTATGGTTATGTTAACTTTTGGGCACAATGGGAAATTGAAAATGATTGGGATTATTGCCAATTCATGATTTCAATTGATGGCGGTTCTGCTTGGATTCCATTATGTGGTAAATACACTAACCAAGGTGGCGCAAATCAAGATTTTGATAATCCACTTTACGATAACTTTCAAACTGATTGGGTATTTGAAGAAATTGATTTAGATGATTACTTAGGTGAAAGTGATGTTAGATTTAAATTCCATTTCATTGCTGATGGTGGAGTGACTGAAGAAGGATTCTATTTTGATGACTTCAGTTTGTCAACTGATGCTGATGAGTCAACTGAAAGCATTACAGAAATTGCAGATTTAGATGTATTGATCTACCCAAATCCAACATCAAGCCAAATCACAATAGCAATTGAGCAAATTGGTGAAGTAGCTGAATTAGAAATTACAAACAACTTAGGTCAAGTTATTTCAACTCAAGTTCCGAACGGAACTAACACTAAAATTTCAACTTCGAATTTAGCTGAAGGTGTTTACTTTGTTAACATCATCACGAATGATGGAGAAAAAGTAACGAAGAGATTTACAGTGATTAGATAAGAGAATAAACAAGTTTTAAAGGCCGTCTTTGCATTGCAGAGACGGCCTTTTTTTGTTAGATTTTGCGGAAAATACGGGTTTTAAAGTAAGTCAATGTATTTCATCATTTAATTATTACTTTGTATGCATAATCAAAACTCTATTCTATGAAAACGAAGCTGGTTCCTGGTTTCAATGGAACACTCCATATGTTGTAAATACTTGGGATGTGAACTTTAATTGCAATCATAATATTCCAATTTCAGAAATTCTAATTGATTCATGGTCTAGACCAAGTAGTTCAACAACATTTGGTTCGTTTGGACCTGATAATATTGTGTATCCAAGAGAAAAAGTTGAGCTTCTTTCTTTAAATTACACTTCGGCAAACTTACAAGGGGTTGTTTATGAGGTGTTTGATACTTTAGGCACGCCTTTGGGTTGGTGGCCATTTGATTTAAGTGGAAATCTACAAGCAGAATATAGTGTGCTTTCTGAAGGTAATTTTGTTACGACAAATGAAATCGAAAAAGATCAACAAATTAGCGTTTATCCAAACCCAACCAATGGTCAGCAGAACATCTCAATAACAGTAAATCAACCTATTGAAGCTACCGTACGTCTTTACAATAGTGAAGGCAGATTAATTGAAAATGTTTTTAGTGGTAAATTAAATAAAGGGCATAACGTAATTGTAAATAACATCTCGTCTTTAGCATCAGGAATTTATATATATGCTGTTGAATTGGAAAATCAAGACGTTAAACATTTTAAAACCATAAAGCGGTAGAACAGATAAATGGAACCATTTCAATTAAAGAAACAAAACTTGAAGAAAGGCACTTTTTTTAGTATCCTTTTGTTTATTCATTTTTTTGGGCTTTGTCAAGCAGGGCCTTATCTTGGATGGGTTAATACGTTCGATTCAGGATATTCTCAAGGATTCTCAATTGATATGGATTCTGATGGTAATGTGATAAGTGTTGGGGTTGTTAATGAAAGTTTTTCAGGTACCATTATTTATCAAACAACATCTGGTATTGACTCTATTGTCCCTACTGGTTTTCCGTGTACAATCATTCAAAAAATCAATAGCGAAGGAAATACGATTTGGATTAGAGAAATTGAAAGTGTTTATGGGGTTGTTGCGAATGATGTCGCAATTGATAATAATGAGAATATTCTAGTTACAGGGTATTACCAAGATTCTACTGATTTTGATCCTAGTGCTAGTCAAGCTATTGATACTGGTTCAGTTCAAATGACATTTGTATTGAAATTAAATCAACAAGGAGATTTCATATGGGTTAAGACTATCAAAAACACCAGCGGCAATTCAAGGGGTATAGCAATTGCTGTTGATAACAGCAATGATATTATTTTTACGGGACAGTTTTCTGGTACGGCTGATTTTGACCCAAATATTGGTGTAACAACGTTGTCCTCTGCTGGTTCAATTGACATATTTATTTGTAAAATCAGTGAAATTGGAAATTTAATTTGGGTCAAAAGTAATCAAGGACCATTAAATGATAGGGTTCAATCCATGACACTAGATATGGATCAAAATATTATTTTGACAGGAAATTTTCATGATACGGTAGATTTTGATCCCGGCCCATTAATTTATAATTTAACAGCCGATCAATTTCAAAGCGGCTGGGGGGTAGTTTTTGTACAAAAACTTGATAATGACGGTAACTTTAAATGGGCCAATGCCATGGAAGGTAATAACGTAGAATATGGGGAGGACCTTACTACAGATAATCAGGGAAACATCTATACCATGGGCCGCTTCAATGAGGATATTGATTTGGATCCCGGGCCATCAGATTTGCTTATGGTAAGTGCCGGTAGTCAAGATGTTTTCATACAAAAGGTTGATTCATTAGGCGATTTAGTTTGGGGGAAATCTTTTGGAGGAATATCCTATGATTTTGGAAGGGGACTTGCGGCTACAAATGATGGGAATATTTACATCTGCGGGTATTTTAATTTGACAACTGATCTTGATCCTGGTACAAATATGGCATCTTTCACTGCTGAGGCATTGTATGATGCATTTCTTCTAAAACTTGATACCGCTGGTAATTATGTTTGGGGAGGGGTCTATCACGGTAATTCTCTTGAACATCCGGCAAGAATGGTTCTAGATAATCAAAACAACATTTATCTAACCGGTTTTTTTGAAGGTAGTTGTGATTTTGATCCAAGTGATGGTAGTCATGAATTGCAGACAAGTGGTCGCAGTATTTATACGGCTAAGTTTATTGAAGGCTATGCCTCTATTCCAGAAAGTTCTGATATTCAAGATTTGATGATTTATCCTAATCCTTGTAAAGAGTTTTGTTACTTAAATAGTATCGAGACTATTGAAAAGGTTCAACTTTTTAATCAATTTGGGCAAGAAATAAAGACGGTTATTCTACAGGAAAACAGAATGGATATAAGCTTTCTTGCTCAAGGCGTGTATGTGCTTAAAGTTTATTCTGAAAATGGAACCTATACGACTCAGCTCGTGAAGTATTAGATAAAAGGTTTAATAAATATTGAAGCCGTCTTTGTATTGCAGAGACGGCTTTTTCATGCAATAAAATTTAACCGGCAAACTTATAACCAACTCCTTTGATTGTTTGAATGACTTTGTCTCCAAATCGCTCTCTGAGCTTTCTCACATGCACATCAATAGTTCTATCTCCTATTACAGCATCTCCCCAAACATCTCTTAAAATTTCATCTCTTCTGAAAACACGTTCAGGCGAAGAAAGCAATAGCGATAACAATTCAAACTCCTTTTTAGGGATAATTAATTCATCTTGGCCATGGATTACTGAGAATCTAATTTTGTCAATTCGAATATCTGAGTCAGTTTGAAGTTATCTCCTCTGCTGCCCCACAAGAAAAGATCAGAAAAGACACAGTGAGTATTGCTAAATTTTTCATGCACTAAAATTAATGAAACAAAGAAAGTATGAATTGAATTTTGCACATTAAAAAAGAGCCCCCAATTAGGAGGCTCTTTTATATCAATTTTCTTTAAGAATTTACTTCTTCAACACTTTCAGAACAGCAGTTTCGTCCTCAACCGGATCTGAAAACATATTATTTTCATTTAAGTCTTGATCTGCAGTCTTACCTGAATTTTGTCCACAAGAGATAAAACCAATAGAATTATCAATGGGATATATACTTTCATGATTCAAAAGTAATAAAAGATGTCCTTTATTCAACTAAAACAAAAGCCGCCCAGAAGTATGGGTCATACTTTTGACGCATATCTTTCTGTGTCTCAGAAAAAGCATCTTTAATATCCTTTAGTCTCAATAGTTTTTTGTAAAAAAGCGTCATAAACTCTTCGGTCTCTGTATCTGGGACCTCCCACAAACTCATGATAATAAATTTTACTCCAGCCATTTTGAAAGCACGCTGTAATCCATAAACACCTTCGCTACCTTTAATATCTCCCAATCCTGTCTCACAAGCAGACAAAACTACCAATTCAGTTTTTCGCATATCTACATGCGCTACCTCTTGAGCGGTCAATACTCCGTCATCCAAGCTGTCGGTTTTTTGTTGACTCCAAACGTCATTTGCACCAGCAAACACCAGCCCTGAACGCATTAATGGATTGGAATTATTAACAAATGAATTAACTCCAAATCCCCTCCCTCCTCCACGAAAAGAGAAGTCTTCCTCTTCCACAATATTTTTTTCCATATCCTCCTTTATTTTATTTGGATCTTCATAGAAAAAACCGTGTGTAGCGATATGCATAATATTAGACTGAGTGGCCAACAATTTAAACTGTTCTTCTGTAGCCTTTGAATTACTTAAATAAGTTACATCTACCTTATGCGCCTTAAGGTATTCAGTTATTTTTTCAGATTCTAATTTAGTTCCATGTAAATAGCTCCATATCTTTCTATCTGTGCTATCTGTATCATAATTTATCCCACCAAAAACTGTTACTGAAAAATCTGTACTAAATGAAGATTTAGCATCTTTTTTAATTATACCAGTAGAAGATTTATTTTCAAACAAATATTTATCACATAAGTAAACATCTTGGTCTTTTGCTAAAGCCGCAAAACTTATCTTATGTAATAAACCTGTAGGCGACACAAATACACGATTTGCACCTTTTACAGCCTTTTCTATTGGTTGCCAAATCAATTTATAAAGTTCTGTTTTATGTTCTGATTTTTTTCCATATATATCTTGTACATACTCCAGGTTGTTTCCTCCAAATTTTCCCAAGACATTTTCCAATTCCTTTTCATTAAAGAGTCGAATCATTTCAGGAGAAGTACATGTTGGGGTGACAATTAAGGCGCAATAAATCACAGTATCACTAAAATCATTAAATCCATCATCTTCATAATTTTTGAGCTGAAAATGAATAAACTCTATAGCCACTTCATTTGATTCTAGAGATTTTTGCACATCCAACCAACTTAAGTCTTGCAGTTTATTAAAGTCTGAAAACAAAGCTGAACTTTTAACCAACTCCTTTTCAAATTCATTGGCTTCCTCTTCCAATTCCTTTGTGTCTTTACCTTTGGCATAAAGTCTCGCTATTCCTTTTTTTAATTGAACCCATTGATTGTAATTATTAATAAGTATAGTGTCATTAGAATTAAAAATTGCATTACGCATAGCAGTAGATGACTTTAATAAAAGTCCTTTATTTTTAATTGAATTATTGTAAACAACGTCAACAATTTTTGGATTATCCGCTTTTCGCATTAAGGCGTATGAATTAAAATCCATATAAGTTGACGCTACCGTTCCGAAATATTTTTCTTGGCTTTTTTCTGACAGAACAGTGAAATTAGATATGATATTTTTATTGGTGATGTTTACAGCCTCCAGAGCAAAACTGTCTGCCTGTTGATATAGATTGGATGCAAGTGTGTTGTTATTTGTTTTAAGAGCTTTTCTTGCCTTAACAATGGTAATTAGTTTCATTAGACCTGCTGCCTTTATTTGTTCTTTTGGAAATTTTAATTCGTCAAAAATTTCATAAGCTTTCACGGCATTCTGTTCGGCCAGCGGAATATTTTTTTGATCGCAATAAAAATTTCCTATGCTTATTAGTGAATTACCAATTCCATTTACATTTCCTATTTCTTCTCTTATAGCTAAGGCCTTTTGATAGTGTTCAAGTGCTTTTGATAAATCGGACATATTCTCATAGACTACGCCTAAATTATGAAGCGTATAAGAAATACCCTTTTTCTCACCTAATTCTTCAAATAGTATCAGCGCCTTCTGCTGGTAATCAAGGGCTATTTTATATGTGGAAGGATTATTATTATATACAGTACCCATATTAGTATAAGCACGCCCAGCACCATCTTTGTCTCCTATTTCAAGAGAAATATCCAAGGATTCATTATAGTATTCTAAACATTTTAAGGTATCTCCTTGATCGTTGTAAATAATTGCTACACTATTTATAACTGAAGCCAGTGTACTCTTATCATCAATCGACCACAAAATATTTAATGATTTATTGTAATACTCCAATGCTTTTGGAATATTACCTAAATCTTTATATACAGAACCAATGTTTGCCAGTGAACTTGCTATAAGACCTTTATTACCCATCCCTTCTCTAATCTCCAAAGACCTAAGAAGTAGTCCTAATGTTTTTTCTATTTCGCCGTTATTTTTGTAAACAAAAGACAAATTATTTAAGGAACGTGAAATCCCACGATTATCCCCAATTTCTTCACTAATCGCAAATGATTTTGTCCAGAAATCAATTGCTGTTTGAACATCTCCGCCATGGAAGCTGATGTATCCCATATTACTCAAGGTAAAGGCATGAGATTTTAGCAGGCTCCTTTTTACTATGGAAGGTGGATCAGCTAAAATCGCGTTCTCAATGTCATTAGAAATTGAATCCCAAAAAGCAATTCTGAACACAGGAATCTGCGTTCCGATTATATTGCGTAGAAGGAAATGAGTTGTATCATGAATGTTCTCTTTTGCCAACTCATTTCTTAAAGAATCTAGTAGATTATCTTCTGCATATCCCTGTGAGAAGCTAGATTGACTACAAAAAAAAAACAAAAA
>JBLFXO010000001.1:0-42437 GCA_047609865.1 Arenicella sp. | reverse complement strand
ACGGAGACCCTATTCCTGATAAGGATGGAAAGATAGATTATCAAGAATCTAAAGTTCCTTTGAGCGAGACTGCAGTTGACTCTCTTGTTGAAGTTGTTCAAGTAAGTGAGGACTCCTATGAGCTTTTACAATATCTAGACCAAATCAATTTAGCTTTAGGAAGTTCTATCAAAGTTTTAGAAAGAATCACATTTGATGAATCTATTTCGGTAGAATTAAATGGTAAACAGAAGATCAGCTTATCTAAAAAGGTAGCCGAGAACATTGCGGTAAAATTTAAGTCAAAATGAAAAATGTAATTTACTTATTATTGGCCGGAATCGCTTTGGTTTCTTGTCGAATTGATGATGAACCTCAAGAGAGAATAGGTCCTTTGAATATAGTGACTACTACCGGTATTATTGAAGATGGCGTATTGAATATAGTTGGTTCTGATTGTGAAGTGACTGCTCTGATGGGGCCAGGAACCGATCCTCATATCTATAAACCGACTCCTGGGGATGTTGAGATATTGGATGAAGCAGATGTCATTGTTGCAAATGGTTTACACCTAGAAGGCAAGATGGCCGAGATGTTAACGAAATACAGCAAAGAGAAACCTGTGATTTTAGTTTCTGACGGAATTAAAGAAAAAGATATTATTAAATCTGCTGATTTTGAAGATGCTCATGATCCTCACATTTGGTTTGATTGTAATAAATGGTTGGATGGATTAACCCACGTAGCAACTGAACTAGGTAAGATTGAACCTGAATTAGATTCTACCTTCAAATTGAACTTGTCAGAGTATAAGAAAGAAGTTAAGACAGTTGATAAATGGGTGAAGCGTCAGATTGGGGACTTAGATCCTGACTCAAGAGTTTTGGTTACGTCACATGATGCTTTCTCTTATTTTGGTGAGCGTTTCGGATTAGAAGTTAAAGGAATTCAAGGAATTTCAACCTTATCAGAAGTTGGATTGAAAGAGATAGCTGACATGGTTGACTTCGTTATAGATCGTAAGTTGAAAGCCATTTTCGTTGAAACGTCAACATCTAGCAAAACGGCTCAATCTATAGTTGAAGGATGCAAAGACAAAGGCTACTCAGTAGATTTAGCAGGACCTTTATATTCTGATGCTTTGGGAGAACCCGACTCAGATGCCGGAACATACATAGGGATGATAAAAGCAAATGTGACAACAATCGTTGAAGGCTTAAAATGAAAAACCAAGTATCAGTAGAAGTTCATAACCTCACGGTTTCATATGATGGCGGACCCGTTTTATGGGATATTGATTTTGAGTTACCTCAAGGTCAGATTATCGGTATAATAGGGCCAAATGGTTCTGGGAAAACGACTTTATTGAAGTCAATTATGGGTCTAATCGATCCTGCATCTGGTTTTGTAAAGATCTACGATAAAAATTTGGAGGAGGTAAGAGGCAGGGTGGCCTATGTTCCGCAAAGAGAATCAGTTGATTGGGATTTTCCAGCTTCCGTTTTTGATGTTGTCATGATGGGGAGATACGGTAAGAAGAACTTACTCAAAAGAACTAACAAGGCAGACATTGAAATCGCTAATCAAGCAATCGAAAAAGTTGGCTTAACAGAATTCAAGAATCGTCAAATCTCTCAGTTGTCTGGTGGGCAACAACAGAGAGTATTTATAGCACGTGCCTTGGCGCAAAAGGCTGATTTGTATTTAATGGATGAACCTTTTGTAGGAGTTGATGCCGCAACCGAATCTTCTATTCTGGCTTTATTGCAAGAGATGAAAGCTGATGGCAAAACAGTATTGATTATCCACCATGATTTACAAACGGTTTCAGAGTACTTTGATTATTTGGTGCTGCTCAATACTAGATTAATTGCAAAAGGAAGTCTTCAAGAAGTATTAACAAAAGAAAATTTATCCAATGCTTATGGAGGTCAGTTAACCTTACTTTCTAAAGTTGTTGAGCTCATTAAGAAAACTGAATTCCCTATTAGGGAGAAGGATGTTGATTTGTAAGGCGATTGTACCCGGGTTTTCGTTTTTCGTGTTTCGTTTTTTGATTCTCGATTTTCGAAGTCAAGAGTGGATGCTCTTAGAAATTTGAAATATTAATTAGAATTCAAGAACAAGTCTCGGATTCGAAAAACGAAAACCCCGAAGGGTCCTCAAGCGAAGCTGTGAGGAACGAAAAACGAATTAAATGAACACCTTAATTGACTTCATAACATTCAAAGATCCTAACGTACTTTATGTAGTTCTGGGAATGTTGTTTATCAATTCGTCATCTGCCTTGATAGGAACCTTTGCATTTTTAAGAAAGAGAGCTTTAATTGGAGATGCCGTTGCGCATGCTTTACTTCCAGGTCTTTGCCTTGGTTTCATGTTCGCCGGAGAGAAGAACATCACTTATTTAATGATCGGAGCCTTTGCATCAGGTTGGTTAGCCACTTATGCCATTGACTTAATTGTGAATCGGTCTAAAGTGAAGCAAGATGCCGCTATCGGAATTGTATTGTCATCTTTTTTTGGTCTGGGAATAGTGCTTTTAACATACATCCAGAAAAACTCGGGAGGCCAACATTCAGGCCTTGATCATTTCTTATTTGGGCAGGCCGCGGCCATTAATAAGTCTGAAATAATTGCTTTTGGAATCATCTTATTGATGATAGTTGTGGCCTTGGTTCTGTTTTATAAAGCTTTTGTTGTGGTAGCGTTTAACAAAGATTTTGCTCATTCAATAGGATTACCTGTTCGGTTCATTGAGTTCTTAATTACTTCTTTGACTGTCTTGGCGATTGCTGCTGGAATCCAAGCTTTGGGTGTTATTCTTATGTCCGCTCTTATTGTTACGCCAGGAGCTGCCGCCAGATTATGGACACATAAGTTGCGCTTTATGTTAGTCCTTGCCGTTTGTTTTTCTGTCTTTTCAGGGATAGGAGGAGCCTATGTTTCTTATGCGAATTCAGGAATGCCAACTGGTCCTTGGGTAGTTGTGATATTGTCAGTGTTTATGTTTGGATCTATATTGATTGCACCTCAAAAGGGAATGATTTCCCGATATCGTAGATCGAGACGAAATAAGGATAAGATATTACTTGAAAACATCTTAAAATCCATTTATCATTGGCACGAACGACAAAAACTGCATGAGAAACTTGACCTGAAATTACAAACCGCTGATTTCATTTCAATGAGAAAATACGATACGGATGATCTTTTGAGTGGCTTGAAAAAACTGATGAGAAAAGACTTTGTTCTGAAAGATGGCGAAACTTATTTTTTAACTCAATCCGGAAAAGAAGAGAGTAGAAGAATCGTGAGATTACACAGACTTTGGGAACAGTATTTATTGAAAAGAACAACGATTGATACGGATCACGTGCATTCAGGTGCAGAAGCAATTGAGCACATTATATCACCAGAATTAGAAAAAGAACTAGAAAAAGAATTAGGAATAACAGGAATACCGGAAGAGGATTATTAGCGCTCGGTGATCCGAGTTTCGGACAAGATGGCAAATGTCGTTTCTCGTGTTCCGTTTTTCGGCAATGGGAATCGAAAAACGAAACACGAAAAGTCCAGCGAAGCGAGGACGCACGAAACACGAACCCTTTAAGTTGCACTTAAAGGAACGAAACACGAAAAAATGAACGATTTATTCATCATATTAACTGCCAGTTTGGTAGCCATTAATGCTTCGGTATTGGGCGTGTTCTTGGTGTTGAGAAAGATGTCAATGGTTGGTGATGCAATTTCTCATTCTGTTTTACCCGGAATTGTTGTGGCTTACTACTTATCTGGTGATAGAACGTCTCCTTTGATGTTGGTAGGGGCCGCCTTGACTGGTGTCCTCACTTCTTTACTCATTAATTGGTTAAGTAAACGAGCAAAAATTCAGGCAGACGCATCAATTGGAATTACATACACACTCTTATTCGCAATTGGAATGATCATGATTTCAGGATGGATGAAAGGAAACGTAGATATTGATATGGAGTGCGTCTTATATGGTGATATCGCATTGATTAATCTTGATAAAATTATAGTGGATAGCAATTTGTATTTAGGGCCAAGAGCTTTTTATATTGAGGGATTCGCAACAGTGATAATTGGCTTAGTAGTCGGTTTTGGGTTTAAAGGATTCAAGTTGCTTTCGTTTAATGAGGATTTCGGAACTTCTATTGGGGTCAATATGAATAAGTGGCATTATTTAATGATGGGCTTAGTTTCACTTGTTACAGTTGTGAGCTTTGAGGTAGTAGGAGCAATCTTAGTCGTTGGCTTTTTGATTATTCCGGCAGCAACCGCTCAGCTAATTACATTAAAACTCAAGCGAATGATACTGTTTGCATCATTGTTAGGTATTGCTGCCGTAATTATTGGTTATCTATTGGCTATTCAATTTAACGTCAGCATTACAGGGGCAATGGTCTCCGTTTCAGGATTGATTTTCTTTTTAGTGTTTGCTGTGAAGCAATTTAAAAGAAAAGTTAGGGAAAAGGATTTGAGATTGAAGTTGCATTAGTTCTCGATACGATTATGACGAAAAGTCATAATCACTCGAACAAACCTGATTGTTAAATGACTTACCTGTCTCTTAAGAAATTATTGAGGTTTGTTCGAGTAGTTCCGTTTTTCCGGAATTATATCGAGTACCTAATTAATCATCATCCCTTATAAGTCTCACAATTCGTCTTATACCATTCTTCGGCTGAGTTCTTGTCATAAGGGTTAGCAACCGAAGCTTCTATTTTTCGTTGAGCACGTTCTACGCTTTTTGAAATCATACTATGTTCTATGGCTTCGTTACTTCCTGTGCCCATAGATGCCATCATCTTTTTCATTCTGTCTGCTCCAAACATTTTCATCAAGGGGCTATCCATTGAAATGTAGAAATAAGGATTTAATACTTTCGGTGTTTTATTTTGGATAGCTTCTATCACCATTATTTCTTTCGTCTTGGTAGGGTAGTGCTCTGTGAAAATGAGGTGAAAATTGCCTTTCAGTTGATCTGCTAATTGAGATGCAGTACTCATGGAAGTGTCAGCGTCTTTGGCATTCATCAAATGAAAATTGTTCGTTTGAGAAGATATATCATGCAAAGCGAAAAACTTTTCTAATTCGGTTCCGCTGTCTTTGAAAAAATAGAGTACCACTACGTCCTTTCCGATTTCAAGATTCCTTTTGACATCTTGAATAAGTCCTCTGTCTCTTGCGGGAGCATCCATCCAAATTTTATCAACTACTTCTGCACCTTTTTCTTTTTTCTTGAATAATCCGAACATACAACTAGGCTTTTCGTGAATATAGAAAATAAAAAAGGTCAAACCCATATGGATTTGACCTTTTTAATGCTCGTTGCAAGTATTATCTTATACTGAATTCTACTGGTAACATGTATCGTTTTCCTTCTTGATGATTATTATTCAAAAGGTGATCTTTTGGCATTTTCTTAGCAATTTCAATTGCTTTTAAGTTTAAATCCTCAGAGATTCCTTCTTCAATCAGGATGTCATTCATTAATCCATTTTCAGAAAGAGAGAAAGAAACATAAACGATTCCTTTTTTGTTTTCTTCCAAAGATTGCTTTGGGTAAAGAACGAATTCTTTTTGCCATTTTTGAAAGATTCTTTTTGTCGGATTAATACCTTCATTTCCATTTCCTGCGAAAGATGCTGTTCCAATTATTAGGCTTAGGATTGCTGTTGTGATTAATTTCATATTAATTGTTTTAACTGGTTTCTATTAGTAAGACCCAATTATCTTGGATAAGTTACAGTGAGATAAAACTTTCACCTTTTTTAACTTATTAAAGCTCTTGTTATTTATCGAATGCTAAATTTTACTGGCAAAATGTATTTTTTGCCCTCCTCAAAATTAGGAGTCAAAAGATGATCTTTAGGCATACTTATGGCTATTTCAATTGCTTTGAGATTTAAGTCTTGAGTGATTCCTTCTTCAATTTTAATGTCACGCATTAAACCTTTTTCTGTTAGAGTAAAGGAAACATATACAGTTCCCTTTTTATCTTCCTTCAAAGACTTTTCAGGGTAAAGGACAAACTCTTTTTGCCATTTGTGAAGAATGTTTTTAGTTGGGTTTACTCCTTCATTTCCGTTTCCAGCGAAAGAGGTTATTCCTAAAAATCCAGTTAGTATTGCGGCGACTAATATTTTCATTATTGTTGTTTTAATTGGTTTATAGATAAGACCCAATCATTAAGGATTAGTTACAGTAATTTGAAACTTTCACCTTTTTTAACTTCATAAAAAAGGCCGACTCCCCACAGAGCCGACCTTCGGAAATTATTGGAGCACTAACCCTCACTCCAATTTAGAACAGTTGATTTGGTTGGTAGATCTTTGGTTGGCCGCACTAGGCGGTAGCCATCCACCACCATAGTCTCTATCGCACCAGACTCTAACATAACTCATGTAGCATTTGCCATCTGTTTTTGTAGTGAATGCGGCCTGGGTATAGCGCTCTGATTTGCTTGAAGCAGTTTCCCAAACGGCATAGAAATAGACATTCAGAATGCCTTTTTCACCATAAGTGCTGGCGATAATTTTTTTGGTTTGCTCATGAAGTGCCTGGTCGCCTTTGTATATGTCATCAGGAATTTCGATATCTGCGTTGGAGGCCAATAGAAGTTCTTCATATTTATCTTTACCATTAACTAGGTCGAATTCAAAAACACCATGTGCCAAAAAGAATTTACATTCTCCTTCTAATCTAGCCGTGAATTTGTGCTTTTTACCCACTTCAGCATCTCTGACAAAATAATCTAAGAATTGTGTTTCTTTCAAATTGACATCAATATCTATATAGTCTTTGGTGGCCACATAGCTTTTCATTGATTTTGAATCAACCTTTGATTTAACATCTGCATAATCGAATCCGTTCGTAGCTAAGGAGCTTTCGAACTCTCCTTCTACAAATTCAAAACAGTAATCTGATTCCATTGGCGCGTAAGGTGTATCCCCTCTTTTGGTCTTGTCTTTCCAAATGAATGCTCGGAAGTATAGATCTGTTGTTCCGTCTGAAATGGATGTTATCTCTGTAGTTCTTGCTTTATCACTATACAGTTTTACGATAGCTTCGCCTTCCCCGGGAGGGGCAGCTTCAAGTTTTTTAAGAAGTTTGCTTCCGATTTGAGCAAATGATATTGAACAGAACCCTGTCAGCAGGAAGGCCAGCATTAATCTTTTTAAATTTCTCATAATTGTCTATTTGTTGGTTAGTCCTTCAAATAGACGACATAAGAGATTGTCAAACAAGGAGTTTTGAGGTAACGGAAGATTGGCCGAGGAAACGGCCTTTTGACTGAGAGAAAGTTAAAGGACTGTGATTAAATCAAAGAAAGCCTTGCGATAAGCCTTGCCAATAGGGAAGTGTTCATCATCAATATACACTGTGTTGCCACTAATTGAACTAATACTGGCCAATCTTACCACATAGCTCTTTTGGATTCTAACGAATCCTGCATGCTCCAGTTTTTGATGTAAGACTTTGAGCGTTTGAGAAATTGTGTAAGAAGATCCGTCAGCTACTTGAACTATTGAATAATTGTCTTCACCTTTAATCCAACAGATATCTTCAGGCAGGATTCTTTTCAATTCACCGTTCTTTCTAACGAAGAGTTCATTGATGGGGGGAGTGACAACTTCTGATTCTTTTTCTTTCAAATTGCTAAAAGCAAGACCAAGGTTCACTTTAATGTCTGAATCTTTAAAAGGTTTCACGATATATCCGACCGGATTCGTTTTACGAATTCTAAAAACGGTGTTGTCATCAAAATAGGAAGTCAAGTAAAGGAAAGGGACTTGAAAGAGGTAGTTGATTTTTTCGCCTAATCTGATTCCGTCAATTTCTCCGTTAAGCTGAACATCTAAAAATACCAAGTCCACTTTTTGATCACTGAGAACTTGAATAGCAGATGTTGCGTTGTCAACAATGTCAACAACTTCATAGCCTAAATTCTCTACGACAAGCTTAATGTCTTCGCCAATCATTGGCTCATCTTCCACTATTAAAATCCGTTTACTCATGTGTGAAAGTTAGACTAAAAATGGTACCATCCAAATTTTCCCATGAACTTTTAGCTGAGATACTTTTTGATAAGGACTGGATTAATTTCGTTCCAAATGCATCCGATCTCATCTCGTTTTCTTTGAATCCAAGACCGTCATCTTGCACCTTTAGAAAGTAGTTTGATGCTTCTCTTTTTAATGAAATCTTTATTTGTCCGGATGCCTTGTTCTTAAAGGCGTGCTTGAAAGAATTTGATAAGACTTCAGTGAGTATTAAACCGAGTGGAATGGTCAAGTCAATCGGTAAGGATAAATCCTCAATTGATTGTTCAATTTCAATATCTATTTCTGAGTCATTTTGTGACTCAACTTCGTCAATTAAATGGCTTAAATATTCTTTGAGATGAACTTCATTAATGTCTTTGTGCTGATATAATTTTTGATGAACAATCGCCATAGACTGAACTCTTTTTCGGTTATCTAACAATGCCTCTTTCGTTTTATCATCAACCCCAGAATTTGCTTGAATGTTGAGCATGCCTGATACTATTTGAAGATTGTTTTTAACGCGGTGATGGACCTCTCTAATCAAAACTTCACGCTCAGCAAGACTTTGCTCAATTCGTTCATTTTGGGATTGTAATATTTCATTTGTTTTCTTCTTTCTAAACCACTGATAAAAGATGAATCCAAAAAATAAGAGAAGAATAACAACTAACGTTATCAGGATCTTAGCCACATTTTCTTGTTCGGCAGCAACCTCTTTACTCAATTCATCCTGCTCTTCTAAGAAACTGATTTTTAAATCGTTTTGTTTGTTCTGGTATTTCTCTTCGAGGTCTAGAGATATCTGATATTTCTCAACTAAAAGAACACTGTCCTGAAAATCAAGCAATTTTTGAGATGTTGCTAAAGCGAGTTCGTAATTGCCCAGTGATTGATAGATTTCAGTTTTACCTTTATAAATTTGCGTGATGCTCAAGGCATGAAATACTTCTTCAGCATATACTTGTGCTTCTTCATAAGAATTCAAAGCTTCCTTAGTTCGTCCTAGAGTGAATTGGCTTTTCGCTTTCTCAATTAGTGTAGTAGCGACTCCTCTTTTGTCGCCAACCGAATCTAACAGATGAATACCCTCATCAAAACTTTCGAAAGCGCTCTCGGTCTCACCAATTGCGATCTTAACCATTGCAAGGTTAGCAATCGCACCACCTACAGATTCATATCTCTTGGCGAGACTAGCGTAATAAATTGACTTTTCTAATGTTAGGATTGAGGCATCATATTCTTCATCCATGAAGTGAACACCGGCTAAGTTTCCATAAATTTTACCCAGCCACATGGTATCTTGAAGTGCTTGCATGAGACTTAAAGCTTCATTATAATAGTTTCTAGATTTCTCCAGTTCACCCAATTCAAAGTACATCACTCCGAGATTGTTCTTCACTATTCCTTCATCCTTTTGAAGATTGTTTCTGTTGGCAATCTCTAAAGAAAGGAAGTAATGTTGTGCAGCTTCATCATAATTACCGGTAAGTGAGTAATATAAACCAATGCAATTTTCAGTCTTAGCTATTCCGACAGAATCTGAACAGAATTCGGCCATTTCAATGGCTTTTTCAAAATATTGAAAACTAGAATCGGTGTGACTAAAAGCTATGTCATTCCCCTTTTTTATAAGGTTGTCGACTCTATTCCCACATTCAGATCTTTGTCCAAATGAAGAAGGTGCTAGCAACAGAATTATGAGGAAATGGGCATATTTCATTGCTTGAAAGTAATGAAATATGCCAGAGTCAAAAACAATTATTCGTTTTATTCTGAGGCGATATCTACTATGACCTTGCCAGTAGCCCTTCTCGTACTGAGGTGTTCAATACCTTCTCTAATTTCTGAAAGTTTATATCTACTTGTTATAGGCATATTTATTTTTCCACTTTCTAAGATTGTAGCCAGTTCTTTCAAATTTTCAGGAGAGGAAATTTCATTCACCATCTTAATCTTCTTAGAAAAGCTGAACATATACCTCATGATATGTTTGGCAGAAGTAAAGCCAATTACGGCACATTTTCCGCCATCATTAAGAATTGATTTGACTTCTTTTGGCCTGCGATTGCCGGTTACTTCAATAAGTGAGTCATACTTTTTTCCTTGAGCGCAAAAATCTTCAGTCTTATAATCAATGTGATGATCTGCTCCCAAACCTTTCACAAACTCAAAGTTCTTAGCACTACAAACCGCGGTCACTTCTGCTCCATAATATTTGGCCATCAATACGGCATAAGATCCAACTCCTCCTGATGCGCCATTGATTAGGACTTTGTCTCCGGCTTTAATAGTGCAAATTTCTCGCAGAGCAGTGAGGGCGGTTAGACCTGCTACTCCTGAGGCGGCTGCTTGTTCAAAACTCACGTTCTTTGGCTTTATGGTTAAAGCGCTCGCTTTCGCTGCCGTGTATTCCGCATATCCTCCTGTAAAGTCTTCTCCAAATACTTCATCACCTTTTTTTAGACATGTTACTTTAGCGCCTAACTCTGTGACAACACCAGCAATGTCGGCACCTATGGTTTGATATTTTGGTTTCGGTTTACGCCATCCAATTTTCATCTTCACAAGAGTAACTCCTCTGAAGAGATGCCACTCCATTGCATTCAAAGATGATTTTTTCATTTTAACAATCACCTCATTAGATTTAGGTGTAGGAATCTCTTTTTCTATTAATTTGATAGAATCAAAGTTTCCATATTCAGTAAAGATTACGGCCTTCATAATTAATAGTTTAGAGCTTCACTTTGGACACCATATAGGCTCAGTAGTGGAATGATTTGTATTTCTTTGAGTTGATTGACACCTTCTATTCTCAGTATATTATCAATGTCTTCTGTGTCAACTGACCAGCAAATTATTTGTGGATGCAGGTCTAAAATTGGGGCAATAGATTTTACCTCTTGAAGAGACTTCAAGTCAGTTTTTAATACGTGAATTTGCATGATTATTTCTTTTTAGGCTTCCTTTTTTTGAACTTGTCTTTTGAAGCGTCATATGTGAATACTTCACTTAATTCGACTTCGAATACTTTGGCTATTCTAAAGGAGATTTCTAAGGTTGGTGGATACTTTCCTTTTTCAATTGCTACAATGGTTTGACGTGTTACGCCAATCTCATCAGCTAAGGCTTGTTGCGTCATCTCATCTTTGAAGAAGCGCAGCTTACGGATGCTATTTTGAATGTGATCTTTGCTCATCTTAAAGGCCCCTTCTATAAAAGTAAATCTTCCAAAGATCTCCTAGGGTTCCACCAGTTAATCCCGAAATTAACATAATAAGGAACATGTAGTATACTGGTTCGCCCATTGCAACCGGAATAAATGAAGCAACAAAGCCTAACATAAAGACGTGATTTCCTCTTCTATCCGCTTTCATTTCAATTCTCTTATCATATTCATCAACAAGTTCAATGTCCTCATCTTGATGGGCGATTTTAAGAAAGATGTAGAAAATGATGTGAACAACAATTTTTAGAACAATGGTTACAACCATAAAGGTTAACATGAACTCTGCCCAAAACTGAACGTCATCTTGCAATGGTAAATTCTCTGCGGCATGCATGACGAATGTGTAGTATAAAAAGCCTCCTATAATTAGAAAGGAACTCAAGATATTGAATACAGCTTTCTTTTCTTGTAATGACATAATTTGTATTAGTTGTAGTTAATAATTGTTTACTTGATGACACAAATATATGACATGATGTCGAATAAACAATACATGATGTATGATATTTTATACATTAATTAGCTAATCACTTGACTATTAATGATTAGATAGCCAATAAAAATTTGAAAATTTATTTAGTTTTATCGAATTCTGCACGATATCCTTCAAGCTTTTGAATGAGGAGGGCGCGTTTTTCAGCAGCGGATTTTGAGAAATCTGAGTTCGCTTTTAAGAAAGTTCTGAGCTTCATTCTTCTTATTACATAATTAACAGAAGAGAGATAGATTAGAGCATAGGTTCCAGAAATATAGAGCACAACAGGTACCAATAAAGAATAATAGGAGAGAGGTGTCAGCGACCAGCAAAGAACAGTTAATAGCGAGAACCAGACCAAAAAGAGTCCTAATCCGATTCCTAATATCATTGAGCCTTTAAAACTATCTTTGAATCCTAATTTTTTCTGGAGAAACGTATTAGTTATATATGGTATGTAATTGCAAAGCCAACCTAATAAAAAGAATGGAGCGCCAACAAAGTATCCTATTGTTAAATACCAGGGTACTTTTTGCTCAACATTACGATATTCTCTATCTCTAATTCCTTTCTCATCCAATGTTCCAATGTAGTCATCCATCAAAGTTGTCATCTCAGAATAATCTTCAGGCATGTTGGCTTGAAAGTGATTGACTGCAGCAATGGTTAACTTGTTCAATTCGAATTCTCTGTTTTGGTCAGTGAACTGAACACCCAATTCACTTTTTAAATCTCTTGAATAGGTTTTGTTAATGCTGTCAATGATGTCTTCAACCTCTTTGCTTTCAATATGAAGCACTGTATCAATCATGCGCTCTTCAATATGTTGAGTGAGTGCTTTAACTTCTTCTTTGCCTTTATCAGGGTCATTCGTGAAAAAATCTGCTGCTAATATTGGCTCACCAATATTGACAAATAAATCAGATCTAAAGGAATGCGGGTCTGTATAGTTCAAGCCAATTGGAACGATTTTAATTCCGGCTTTGAGGTTTAATGCAATTTCAGTTTCTCTTGCTATTCTAGCAACTCCAGTTTTTAACGGAAGAATTTTTTTCTCTGTAACGCTAACGCCTTCAGGGAATACCAGCAAACATTTTTTTTTAGTTAAATGCTCAATTGATTTGGCGAATGCCTCTTTATTCTTATGTGCATCTCCAGGCATAGTTGATGGCCTGTAAATTGGAATCATATGCAAGAACTTATGAAAGAACCAGAACTTGAAACCTTTACCCATGTATTCACCAGCTGCTAAAAAGAAAACAGAAGGTTTAATAGAAGATGCAACTACCACGGGGTCCATAAATGCTGATGGATGATTGGCTACAAAAATGAAGGGACCTTCACCTTTAAGGTGCTCTCTACCTTCAATTTTCACTTTCCTAAAATAGGCCAGTAAAGTGAGTTTACATAATATTTTCAGCAGGTGATACATCTACACTCTAAAGGTAGTAGAATTGTGAGATTGAATAAGCACTTCATTCTTCCTCATCTGAATTTTGAAAGGCATCAAAAAATTGATCACGTAGATTGACAGTCGAATCTAAATGGTCACTCCATGTCTTTGAGTTCAATACGATTGCATCTGCCTCTTTGAGAGGGATATTCAATTCACTTTTGATTAATTTGACACAATCAAGCTGCCAAGCTCCTGATTCCCTGAGGGCCAACAAGGTTTCTTCAAAGTTTCTTTCACCACTTTTATAAGTGGCTCTGAAGATATCTACATGTTTTTGATTCAGTTCCATGAGTGAATGTAAAAATAATAGATAAATAATCTCATTCGCCCATTTCAATTCTTCTGTCAGCCAACCAGAGTCCAGTTTTAATGTGCTCTTCGTGTTTCTTAGAATCCTTATAAGGTTGGTGCTTTGTCCAATGATTTCTTGACTCTAAAAATATTTTCTTTCCGATAACACAATCTGAAGAATCATAGAATCCGCCAACTAATTTCATCCCGAGTAAATTGATGTTATTGATAAAAGAGGTTGGGTCTTGGCTCTCAACGAACGCACCCTTAATTGAAATAAGTTCAGCTTGATACCACCTTCTGTCTTTAAGTGCCTTAAGTGAATCTCTTGAATTGTATATTCTTTTCTGGATTTCTTTTTCTTTCCAGAATTCTTCTGTGGAATTTGGGTCATCTAACAATTGCCATCTTGGATCATAAGGTAAGTGAGTTGCTGCAAATTCTTTGGGATCCATGTAAATCCATTTCATATGGCCCGTCTTTTTGAATGTAGATGCTCTGACCAAGTCAATCATCCAAGTGACGTCAACGCATCTCCATTGGTTTTCAACATAAATGATATTCCATGCATGTAATTGTTGTTCTGTCTTCAAGTAATGATTGAAAAACCCTCCCCAAGCATAGCCGGATATTTTGTAGCATTTGATTCCTTCATTATCGCAGAATTGCTTCATGAGAGCTGAGTATCCCCCACAAACGGCTGATCGATCATCTAAGACTTCTCGCGCAATTTTGTTTCTCTTGTTTGATTTCATCTCAGCCAAATTGTACTTTATATTCTTGGCTATCCAGTAGGAGAAGGCGAATACTTTTTCAGATTCAGTTTTGCAAGGTGCTGCTAGGTAATGAGAAAGCTTTAGATGATTCTTTCTAATATTGAATGGAGTACTGTCAACATGCACTTTTAAATTGCTGGGTAAATCCGCAGCATAATTTAGTCCGCAGATAAAGATAAATATGAAAAAGATGAAGGGTTTCATTCAGTAGTAAAACAAGGAGCTGTTGGATTTGTTACAATCAACTCTTCATTTTATTAAAGTATGAACTTTTAAAAAGTAATGATAACTACTTGATTTGAAAAATGATCGAGTATGAATCTTATAGTTTTTTCTTTTTATTAAGAAAAGCCCAAATTTTCTTCGGCAACATAGGTTCTATCATCTGACCAACATAGGTGTTGGGAGTTTCTTCTTTAATTCCAAATTTTTCAGGTTCCTTGTCGGGGCACTTATAAGTCCCAAAAACAACATCCATAATGGGAGATATATTCGCGTAGTTACCCGCTTTTCTATTTAAATCGTGATGCCAGTGATGTAGTTCTGGAGCACCTATCAAAATTCGTAAAGGACCAATTGGTAATCGAACATTTGAATGGATGTAAATTGCCCAAATCCCCCTGAATGCAATTATTCCTGCAATTGCTTCTAAAGGAAAGCCCAATGCCATGGCGGGTAAATTTATAATTCCAATAGTATAAATTGAATCGAGGGGGTGCTCTCGGTAAGAAGCCAGCCAGTCTAAATGCTGAGCACTGTGATGGACTTTATGAAAACGCCATAAAAAGTTTACTTTATGCTGTAATCGGTGGGCCCAGTAAATGAGGAAATCACTTAAAATTAAAACCAGAAAAGCCTGCAATAAAAAGTTTTGGTTTGAGGTCCATATTTTAATTTCAAGCGGTGTAATGGAGGTAAGGTATAACTCAAAGTAATCAAGACACCACAAGACTAAAGCGCTCCAGATTAAATATTGGCCAAGAAAAAAAGATAAATCCACCATCCAATGGGGACGTAATATTTTCTGATTCTTTTTAGCCGGAAAAACCTTCTCCATAGGCACAAATACAGTAACCAAAAAAATTAAACTTAAACCTGTAGCAATTAATGATCCTAAGAAGTAAATTGACATCTGCTATTTAATCGTTATTGAGTCCTGAAGTTTGACTATAGAGTCTCCATATATAGTTGAAGGAGGATGGGTTGAAGGTGTCAACGGAAATATATCGTCCGAATCAAAGACCATAAGAGTTTTAGAGCTGAATGCACGAAAATCATTATTTGTACTGGTTCTTTCCCAGTCGATTATCGGTGAAACTTCTAATTGAACTTCATTAAGGGCTTCTATTCTTTGAAGGTTTGCAATTGAATTAGATAGTCGTGAAGAGCTCGTGGAATCAAAAGGATTATTGATTGAATCTGGTAATTCTAGGACATCATTCAAATTACCAGCATGATTTTCTATTTCAATTTGGTCAGAAATTCCACCGGATTTTTTGTGAGATTTGTAGCTAACAAAAGTGGAGATGAGCCCAATGAAAAGAATAACAGTTGAAATTTTAATGATTTTGGCTCGCATGGCTAGCAAGGTATCGATATCAAATCAATACGAAAATAAATTAACAGAAATTTAAGTTGAAATAATTATCGCTTTTAAACTTAGATACCTTTTTTCACCCATTCATGTTTGAACTCACACTTAGTCGCGTAAGCTTCGAGAATCCAGATGTAATTCCCACTGATTTTAGATTTTACCCAAGCATCAATTACTTCCTCTTTTTTCTCATTTAGAGCAGCCATTTGAATCAGTTGGTAATCATCATCCAAATTCGCAAGGTGCGGTTTAGACTTTCCTAATAATTTCACGATTCTAACTCCTTGTTTTTGGTCAAAGTAGTTGTCGTAAAGAGAAGCAGGAGCTAATTCTTCAATGTTTAGACGCTCAATAAAACGTGACATCTGCGGATCAATCTCATTTATATTTTGAAGATCCCATTTGTAATCTCCTGAATAAGGATTTACAATTTTACCCCCATTAGTATTTGACTTTAAATCGTCACTGAATTTGAGTGCCGCAGCTTCAAAAGTGATAGTTCCAGCATTGATTTCAGTATAGATGCTGTCCATTCTCTTTTTAGTTGTCAAAAGAGCTGTCTTGTCAACTTCGGGAGAGATTAAGATGTGTCTTACATGATAGTTGTCACCTTTTCTATCTAACAACTGAAGAAAGTGAAAGCCATATTGAGTTTCAAAAATTGGAGAAATTTCAGATTCTTCTAACTTGAAAATTGCCGCTTCAAATTCAGGAACCATTGTTCCTTTCGTTTGCCATCCCAAATCTCCTCCTTGAACTGCAGATCCTGGATCCATTGAATTAAGAACTGCTTCAGTTTGAAATGAACGAGCACCAGAAGTGACTCTTTCTTTACTTTCCTCTATAGCTTTCTTTGCTGTTTCTTTATCCTTATCAGTCAGTTTCGGATACATTACGATTTGAGCAACAGTAATCTTAGAGTTAATATAAGGGATGCTGTCTTTTGGTAATGCGTTGTAAAACTCTTTCACCTCTTTTGGTGTCACATCAACTGCTGCCGTAACTTCTTCCTTCATTCGTTCGGCTTGCATTCTCTTTTTAATCACCTCAAAAAACTCTGCTTTAATCTGAGCGACTGATTTTCCATAGAATTCTTCCAATCTATCCATAGACCCAATTTGCTGCGCTATCACTTGCAAACGACTTTCCATTTCTTGGTGTACAATTTCATCTCCAACTTCTACAGAGTCGATCACTGCTTGATTTGTTAGAAGCTTTTCGTACATCAAACCTTCAATGATTTCGCAATCCATAGCACTAGATACTGCCATGTTGTTTTGCTTAAGAGATAACTTTTGATTCTGGATATCAGAAAGTAAAATATACTCTTCACCTACTTTGGCGATAATTTTATCGATTGGTTTAAGTTCTTGCGCAAAGCAATGAATACTTGGTATCAAGAAGAATAATCCGGTTAAAAGCAATGTGCTCTTAAAAAGTTGTGACTGCATTTTCATCATATGCTTTTGAAATAATTTCATTCTTTATCTGTTCTCTAAGTTCCATCACACGGGTGTGAATGATTCTTTCTTTAATATTCCCTCTTTCAAAGCTTATAGGTGAAGTTGTATTCTTCAGCTTATAATCAATGATGTTCAAGAAATAGTAATTTCCGTTTTCTTCAAAACGAATTTTTGACCTTTTCATTATGAATCGATCCTTATTAATGTCTTGCAAAGGTATCTCTTTTAACAAATCATCAAAGTAGATCCAGTTTTCTTCGTCATAATAATAATTCGAAGCATAAAGCTGGGCGTACTTGTCAATTTCATTGATATCCTTTTCGTTATACAATTTATAATGACTCCCTATTTTATCAATATTAGGTGCATCACCCGGAACCTTTAAGTAGAGTACCTTAACAAGATAATCGTTCAATTCAAAATCTTGTAAATGGCTATCATAATACTTTTGAACTTCTTCTTTTGATACAGCTGTATCCAACTGTTCATCTACCAGTACTTGTTCAAGTTCCATGACAATCAAGTCATTCTTTATTCCTTCCGTCTTTTTTTCAATGCTTCCGATATCAATTTTGTCATTCATTGATGCTTCGTGCACTAAAATTTCTGACTTTACCCATTCATCCACAAAGCTTTGTGCAATTGCGACACTATCCTCTTTAGCATAGTCTTTGTTTCGAAATAGATAATTTAAATCACTTTGGTACAATTCACTTTCAAATACTTTTGCCAAAAGCTTACCCTTGTCTTCTCCAGAGGAGCAGGCAGAGAGTATAATTACCAGCGCAAAAAGTGTAGAATACTTAAGCATTATTCAAATGTAGATAAAAAAAAAAGCCAAACGCACTTAAAAGTCGTTTGGCTTTAAATCCTTAACAAATTTTATTATTTCCCCACATCATAAAGTGCTTCCTGCACTTCAATCTTATGGCTTTTTCTAAGGCCAGCAAGCCAATCTTTTTCTAATTGATTTTGGTAAGCCGCGGTAACTAAACCTTTAGCTTCTTTGAATTCTCTATTTCTAGGTTGAAGAATTTCATCCACCTTAAGAACATAGTATTCATCATTTCGAACGAAGATTTTATTCAATCCAGCCTTGAATTTTCTTGCCTTCTTTCCTTTTTTGAAGGCTTCAGTAGTCTCAGAATTGAAAGTATGCTTTTTAACAACTAAGTTTAATTGCGAATCAGCATTGATCTTTTCTTGAATTTGTCCAAAAGTCAAAGAATCGGCTTCAACCATTGCATAGACTTTCTTAGCAGTCTCCTTGTCCTTACACTTGTATAATTCTCCTTTGTATCTAACAGGGTAAGTGAACTCAGTACTGTATTTTTCGTAGTAATTCTTAATTCCTGTAGTGTCCTCAGAGGCTTTATTCCAAATTTCATTTTGCATGATTTCAAAAACTAGGATTCCATCTCTATATTCCTGAATCAAAGACTTGAACTCAGGATACTTTGATTCTAGTTGGCTGTCTTCATATCTCATCAATTCACCTGTAGACCAAGCTTTGTATTGTCCTTCAATGAAAGGTTTGATTGGTTGTGAAGCGCCTTGTAAGTTTAACCTAAGTAGGTGCTTTTCAAAATCTACAACAGTGAAAAACTGATCTTTAAATTCGAATAAGATCTCATCATGGTGGGCCTTAGAATCAAGCCCTTTCCATCTGCCTTGAAAAATATCGTTATTCATTGTGTTGTAGAATGCAGCTAAAAGATGATTTGAATGCCCTTCATTAAAACCGTATTCTTTTTTTATTCCATTGATGAATGAATCTTTAGTTGATTGCGCTCTAATATCTTTTTCAACTTTCAACTTAAGTTCTCTGTACATGTCATCATATGATGCAACAGGTAGGAGTTCAATTCTTTGAATGATGTGCCACCCGTATGCAGTTTTCACTGGTTTTGAATATCCCCCATCTTCTGTAATCCCAAACGCTGCTGCCTCAAATTCCGGAACCATTCTTTGTTTTGATCCAGCACCAAAGATTGGTAAAAGTCCACCTTTAGATTTTGAAGATTGATCATCAGAGTATTTAATAGCTAAATCTTCAAATTTTTGTCCTTCAACAAGTAGGTCATATATTTCAGTGATTTTTTTCTCAGCTTCTCCTTTTTCTTTGTCCGTCATTGTTTCATTAGACAATACCATGATATGACCACCTTTCATCTTTCCTTTTGACGCTCTTTTGTCATCTGTTTTGATGATATGATAACCAAACCTAGTTCTGATAGGCATAGAAACTTCACCAACCGGTGTTTTGAAAGCCGCGTCTTCAAAAGCGTATACCATTTGTAATGCAGAGAAGTAACCTAAATCACCCATATTAGTTTTGGCTGAAGGATCTTCTGAGCCTCCTCTTCCTGTCGCTACTGCTCCAAATTTCTCTCCTGCAAGAATTCTATCACGTAGAACAATAATTTTATTATACGCAGCTAATGAATCTTTAGGAGTAGCATCTGGCTTCACTCTTATTAAGATATGACTGGCTCTTACTTCATTTTTAGTTCGGTCGTAAGCTTCTTTAATGAGATCTTCATTCTTTTCTTTGTCAACCATATAAGGTAAAGACAATTGCTTTCTGTACTGAGCTAATTCTGAATTCAATTTCGGAATAGTATCATAACCCAATCTTTCTGCCTCAGCTACTTTTAACTTGTAGTTGATAAATAATTCCATGTACTCATCTAGATCATCCTTTTTATATGAGGGGTTAGGATTGTTTTTCGTATAGATGTATAAGAACTCAGATTTATGAATTCCTTCACCATCAATAGTTAAAACAACTGGGTCCTTTTCGTCTTCATGCGCGAATGACACTGTTGTTAAAATAAGTGCTACGAGTAATAATTGTAATTTTCTCATTTAATGTTTTATTATTTTTTACTGTAATTTGGTGCTTCTCTTGTAATCGTTACATCATGCGGATGACTTTCTTGAACACCTGCGCTTGAAATTCTAACGAAAGGCGCACCCTTAAGGTTGGAAATATCTGAAGATCCACAATATCCCATGCCAGCTCTAATTCCACCAATAATCTGATGCATGACCTCTGCAAGTTCTCCTTTATAGGGCACTCTTCCCGAAATTCCTTCGGGTACTAATTTCTTGTCATCATCTTCCTCAGCTTGAAAATATCTATCCTTAGATCCTTTCTGCATTGCCTCCACAGATCCCATTCCTCTATAAGTCTTAAACTTTCGTCCTTGAAAAATGATCGTTTCACCTGGACTTTCTTTAACGCCTGCAAACATTGAACCAACCATGATTGTATCAGCTCCAGCAGCAATGGCTTTTACGAAATCTCCTGTGTATCTTATTCCCCCATCAGCAATTACCGGAACGCCTGTTCCTTCTAGCGCTAGGGCTACATTGTTTACTGCGGACAACTGAGGAACACCTACACCTGCAATAATTCTAGTTGTACAAATAGAGCCAGGACCAATTCCAACTTTAACAGCATCAGCTCCAGCATCAACTAAAAATTTGGCAGCTTCTGGAGTTGCAATATTCCCTACAACCACATCAATTCCGGAATGTTTCGCTTTAATTTCCTTTAGTTTGACAACTACACCTTGAGTATGCCCGTGGGCAGTGTCAATAATAATGGCATCAACTCCGGCTGCAACCAAAGCATTAACTCTTTCAATAGTATCGTTAGTAACACCAACGGCAGCTGCAACTCTCAATCTTCCAAATTGATCTTTGCATGAGTTTGGATGTTCTTTTACTTTTATAATATCTCTAAACGTAATTAGGCCAATCAATTTGTTGTGATCATCAACTACAGGTAATTTTTCAATCTTGTATCCTTGAAGTGTTTTTTCTGCATCCTGCAGTGTTGTTCCTTTTGAAGCGGTGACAATGTTCTCTGAAGTCATTACATCAACAATAGGAGTATTCAATTCTTTTTCAAACCTTAAATCTCTATTAGTAACGATCCCTACTAACTTATCCTCTTTATCAACTACAGGAATTCCGCCAATTGAATTTTCTTTCATCAATTTTAGGGCGTCTGAAACAGTTGCATCACTTTCAAGTGTGATAGGATCCAGTATCATTCCGCTCTCTGATCTTTTTACTTTACGTACTTGTAAGGCCTGTTCTTCAATTGACATATTCTTATGAACAACCCCAATTCCACCTTGCTGAGCGATAGCAATAGCTAAATCAGATTCCGTAACGGTATCCATTGCTGCCGATACAATCGGAGCATTTAGAAAGATGTTTCTACTGAATTGAGTTTTGAGCGAAACTTGATGAGGAAGTACTTCGGAGTATCTAGGCACTAATAGGACATCATCATAAGTTAATCCCTCAGTAACATTTTTAAGATCAGAAATTCCCATTTTTTTCGAATTTATTTCGTTTATAAATTCCCGCAAAGTTAATAAAAATGAATGTGAATCAATCAATAAATCTCATTAGGTTGAGAAAGGATTCTAAATTTTGTTAAAATGTTTTGTCCGCAAGCATATTATAGGGATATTTGTAGCGAATGTTGAAATCAATAAAATATAGCTTATTAGTTAGCTTTATGGTCCTTGCGGCTCAGGCTTGGTCACAAAGTTCTCCGGCTGCCCAAAAGGATACATCAAAATATATCCAAATGACGGGAATCGTTATTACGGATAGTATGATGAGGGTTCCGTTCACAAAAGTGATTGATTTGACAACTCGCAGAGGAGTGATAGCTGATTATTATGGGTATTACGCTCTTGTGGTTCATCCTGGAGATACCATTCAGTTCTCTTGTTTAGGGTATAAAAAGAAGACTTACATCATTTCTGATACAACAGAATTAGATGCTTTCAGTTTAGTTCAGGTCATGAAGTTTGATACGCTCATGTCTGAACCAGTAGATGTTTATCCTTGGCCGTCAAGAGAAGCTTTTGCTGAAGCTTTTGTTAACATGGAAAGTCCGAATGATGCATTAAAAAGAGCGAGAAAAAGATTAACTCAACAAGAAATGGCTTTTGTAGGCGCCTTAATGTCTTCAGATGGTTTATCTGCTTATAGTAATTCTCAGCAGCAAATGATGCAGCAGCAATACACTAGAGGTCAACAACCAATGAATAATCTGTTGAATCCAGCCGCTTGGTCAGAATTCATTAAAGGATTTGGATCAGGGAAATATCGTATTTCTAACTAGCATTTTGACTTAATAGTTTTTCTAGTTCTTCGAAATCTGGAATTTCAGGCAAAAATTTAATCTCCTTATTTTTTAAATCAATGAATGCACAGTAGTGCTGAATTCCATTTGTGAGAATTAGTAATGATGCCATCAATACTTTGTTATATCTCGCTATTTGGTAAAATGTGTCTTGAGTAAGTTTAACCTTAGGTGCTTTGCATTCTACAATCACTTTTACTTTTAGGTCTTTACCAAACAAGGCTATGTCGCAACGCTTGTTCATTCCGTTATACTTCACTAAATGCTCTGAGACTAATCTTCCCTCAGGAAATAATTTACTCTCAATGAGGTAATTGATAAAGTTTTGACGAACCCATTCTTCGGGAGTTGACTTGTACCATTTCTTACGTAACCTATCCCAAATTTTATCCTCCTTCAGACGGACTTCACTCTTGGGTAGATTTAATTCTTGATACATATTTCAAAGATAAGGATTCAGTTTTCAAATTGTTAATTAAGCCTTGATAATACTTGTTTAGGAATTGATAATTGCTCATTGATAATTGTTAATTTCGCATAGATGCATCTGGACACTCTATCTCTTGTTAATTTTAAGAATTATACTGAAGCCACCATTCAATTGAGCTCAGAGATAAATGTCTTTGTTGGTAATAATGGTCAGGGCAAAACAAACATCTTGGACGCCATTTATTATTTATCCTTTTGTAAGTCATTTCTGAATCCAGTGGATAAGCAGAATATCAAGTTAGAGGAGAAATTCTTTTTGTTGTCTTCTAAATACATGAAGGATGAAAAGAAAACTGATATCAGTATCTCTGTTCAGCAAGGGCAAAAGAAGAAGGTTAAGAAAAACAAGAAAGAATATGAGAAGTTGGCAGAACATATTGGTCAATTTCCTGCAGTGGTTATTTCTCCTTACGATACCAACTTAATTATTGAAGGAAGCGAGACGAGAAGAAAGTTTATTGACAGTATAATCTCTCAATACGATCGTTTTTACTTAGATGCCTTAATCAGATACAACAAGGTCTTACAACAAAGAAATGCTTTATTGAAGCAATTTCAAGAACTTCGAATTTTTGATCAAGAAAGTATTGAGGTTTGGGATGCGCAGTTGATAGACTTAGGAATTACAATTTATGAAAAGCGATCTCAATTCTTGGCCGATTTTATTCCGATCTTTCAAAAATACTTTGACTTGATTTCTAATAAGCAAGAGGTTATTTCAATTACGTATGAATCACAGTTGAGCGAAGGTAGCTTTGCAGAGAAGATAGAGTTGGCAAAGAGAAAAGATTCAGCTGTTGGTTATAGTACCGTTGGAATTCATAAAGATGACTTGACATTTTTAATACATGAACAGCCTATTAAAAAATTCGGTTCGCAAGGTCAGCAAAAGTCTTTTTTAATCGCCCTGAAACTGGCGCAGTTTGAAATGATTAGTTCTCTGCTTGAAATGAAGCCCATTCTTTTGTTAGATGATATTTTTGATAAGTTGGATCATCACCGAGTAGAGCATTTGATGAAATTAGTTTCAGATCATGCGTTTGGTCAGGTATTCATTACTGATACTGATGTTGATAGAATTGATAAAGTGTTCAGTGAAATTGACATTGAGAAGTTTGTATTTAAAGTAGAGGAGGGTTCCGTTGGAAGACTCTAGATATAAAGACGGTAAGTCAATGAAGACCTCTGTTCAGAGTTTTTTACAAGCTATGGGCATTGATGCAAAAATGCATGAAGCATCCGTTCTTGCTAAGTGGGAGGAGATCATGGGTTCGGCCGTAGCCAAGCGGACAGAGAAAAAGTATATTAGGAATAGAACACTCTATTTACATATGAATTCAAGCGTAATGAGAGATGAATTGATGCAACAGAGATCAAAAATTGTAGAGAAAATCAATCAGGTTTCTGGAATTCCAATAATTGATGCTGTTCACTTAACTTAGAAATTGTTGAGATAAAATCACTATTTTAGTGCCAATAGCCCAAAAGAAATAAAAAAAGATTATGAAAAAAGGATTAATGATTATTGCCACTGGTTTAGTTTTAGCTTCTTGCGGAGGATATACAGATGACCAAGGTAAAGCCGCAAATGATTTCTGCGATTGTATGGAAGCAGATGAGTTTGGAGATTTTGATATCAACTACTTTGAATGTGACGTTCAAATCAATGAATCTTATACGGGTGAAACATTCGCTGATGAAGGTTGGTCTGAAGCTTTAGCTGAGAAATGTCCTGATGTATCTTCGAAGATGACTGATTCAGAATAAAAAATATTGACACTAAAAAAGGCGTCATGACGATAAAGTCGGGACGCCTTTTTTGTGCTTTAAAGTTTTTTAATCTTCAATAACGATACTTTCAATCGCATCACCTTCTCTGATATCGTCTACAATATCAACTCCTTCAGTCACTTGTCCGAAACAAGTATGACCTCCATCTAGGTGAGCCGTACCTTGTCTTGAATGGCAAACAAAGAATTGAGATCCGCCAGTGTTTGGGCCAGCATGAGCCATAGATAAAACACCTCTATCATGATGCTGCTTCTCTGCCTTTACCTCACAATCAATTGTGTATCCTGGTCCGCCTGTACCAGTTCCTTCAGGACATCCACCTTGTATAACAAAGTTCGGTAAAACTCTGTGCCATGTTAATCCATCATAGAAACCTTCTTTTGCAAGTTTTACAAAGTTAGATACTGTTATTGGAGTTTCTTCAGCGTATAAATCTGCTGTCATCACTCCTTTGCTAGTTGTTATAATTGCTTTCATCTTTCTTAATTTTTCAGACTGTAAAAGTACAAAATCATTGTTCAAACAAGCAATTTCATCAGCTTAAATTCTAACTTTGTATTATGCTCAAATCAAGCTATACTTTTGATGACCTGAAGATGTCCTCAAAGCTCATCAGAGACCTTATTAATAAAGATCCGAGAACAGAAGAATTTATTGATTCATTTTTTGATTTTGAGAATATTCAAAGTCAAATTGAGAAGAAGACGTTCTCTGATTCTAAAAGATCTGTTTTGGTTCAGCAACTTAAGACTCAAAATTCTTCATTAAGCTTAAGCGAGTCATCCTCTCAGAATATTGAGTCGCTCTCAAATGATAATACTTATACTATAACAACAGGCCATCAGCTTAATTTGATGAGCGGGCCATTGTATTCTATTTATAAAGTGGTTCAAATTATTCAAATCACTGAGAGGTTAAATAAGGAGAATCCATCCCAAAAATTTGTTCCGGTTTTTTGGATGGCTACAGAAGATCACGACTTTGATGAAATAAACCATATCAATCTGTTTAATCAAAAAATTGAATGGCTAAAGGAAGGTCAAGTAGATAGTATTGCCGGTAGAATAACGACTGAATCAATAAGTTCATTTCTTGATCCTATAAAAGAGAAGTTTCAAAATCCGGATGTTGCTGATAAAATTGATGCACTTCTAAAGCATTATTCGTCTACTTCAAATTTAGAGGAGGCGACTCGTTCATTAATGAACGCACTTTTCGCTGAATTTGGATTAGTAATCATTGATGGAGATGACTTGGAGTTAAAGAAGTTGTTTATGGATGTAGCGGTCAAAGAAGTTGAAAAAAGATTTGTTTTCGATAGTGTGAATGAAACAAATGCCGCACTAGAAGCTAAAAAGTATCATCAGCAAGTATATGTGCGTGAGTGCAATTTGTTTTTTATTGATTCAAATAATGTAAGACATAGAATTAAAGAAGATGGAGAAGCCTATCTATTAGCGGATAAGAAAATTTCTAAAGCTGAATTAATTGATCTTATTAAATCTGATCCGGCTTCTATATCACCAAATGCGTTGATGCGACCAATGTATCAAGAAACTGTTTTACCAAACTTGGCCTATGTTGGCGGAGGAGGTGAAATAGCCTATTGGATGCAAATTAAGAGTGCGTTTGCGGCCGCTGAAATTGCCTTTCCATTACTGAGAGTGAGAGATTCTGTGTTGTTGGTAAGAGAGAATCAAACAGTTTTGTTAGATGAACTTAAGATTGAACTTCTTGATTTAAAGCTAGGAGTAGATCAGATTATAAAAGACATGGCTTTAGAAGAGTCCGGTGACGATTTAGATATATCTGCCGTTGAAAATCAAATAGAGCAGGCGAAAAACGATTTGCTTATTCAAGCCAAATCAATAGCTAAAGGAATGGATGGAATGATTGAAGCTGAGTTTTCAAAATTCTCAAAATCTCTTGAAAGAATAGGAGCTAAGATGGTGAAAGCTGAGAAGGGTAAGTTTGAGAAAGTTCAAAAGCAAGTGCAAAGAATTTCAGATTCTTATTTTCCAAACGGAAGCTTTCAAGAACGTTCAGAAAATGTTCTTTCATATTTGATTCAAGACCCGGGCTTTGTCAATAAAATAATGGCTAATTTCAAAGCAGAAAACACAGCTCAAATCAGATTAATAAAACTCTAAATATGGCTTTTGAACCATCAGAATTAACACTTGATAAAGACGGGAACATCTATCACTTAGGGCTAGGAGCAGGAGACTTAGCTGAAACAATCATCTTGGTTGGAGATCAAAATAGAGTTGATTTGGTAGGAGAGTTTTTTGATGAGGTGACATTTAAAAATCAAAACAGAGAGTTTTGCTCAATTACTGGGACTTATAAAGGGAAAAGAATTTCTTGTGTCTCTACAGGAATCGGAACAGACAATATAGATATTGTTTTGACTGAGATTGACGCAGTCTTCAATATTGATTTAGAAAATAGGGTGGAGAAGGAAGAGAAAGTTTCTTTGGAATTTGTGAGAATCGGAACTTGTGGAGCATTGCATGCTGATATCAAACCTGGTTCATATATCATTTCAAGATACGCTGTTGGAATTGACGGCATGGCCAACTTTTATCAAATACCTTATACAAATGATGAAAGCGGAGCAATGAATCATTTCACGAAGACAACGAATTGGAGTAGCAGCCTGAATCGCCCATATATCAAGAAATCATCAGACAGATTAAGGGATTTATTGAAAGAAGGAATGGAAGAAGGAATCACGACCACCGCTAATGGATTTTACGGTCCTCAAGGCAGAGCAATTAGAATTCCATTGTCAAATCCTGATTTTAAAGAAAACTTAAGAAAGTTTGAATGGGATGGCATAAGAGCTACGAATTTAGAGATGGAAACATCAGCGATTTATGCTTTAGGATCAGCTCTTGGTCATGAATCTGTGACTTGTTGTTTAGTGCTTGCAAATAGATATTCAAACGAATTCATGCCTGATTATAAAGATAAAATGAAGGCATTGGTAAAGACAGTCTTAGATAGATTGACTGCTTAATTTGCTATTTCCAGCTGACTACAATATGTTGATTATTAGCTGTCTGAGTCCATTCTTTTCGGTTCCCACTTGAGGTCAACTAACAACATCTCGTTTAAAACATTTAAGTGGTTGAAACTAAACCTGCTAATGACTGTCTTACATTTGTGGCAGTGGAAACAATGTTGCAAATAGAAGATAGACAGGTCAATGCTCTAATTAGATTAGTTGAAGATCCAGACCCAATTGTTTACGATCATGTTAAAGACAGATTGATACAAATGGGGCATAACATCCTCCCATGCTTGGAGAATACGGTCAATATTAGAAAAGAGCAATTCGCTTTTGAAGACGGTGGCCATGGTGATCGAATTGAAGAGATCATCAAAGAAATCAGATTCAATGAATTGAAGAATGATCTTCAAGCTTGGAGAGGATCAACAACGAGAGATCTTTTTAAAGGTTCAATGATTATTTCTAGATTCCAGTTTCCTGAGATTCAAGAAGAAGATGTTGAAGTTGAGCTCGATAAAATCAAACAAAAAGTTTGGTTAGAAATCAATGAAGAGAATACAGCGTTTGAAATAGTTAAGATTTTTAATCATGTCATTTTTGATCAATGTGGTTTTGAATCAAGTAAGAACAATTTTTACTCAGAAGAGAATTCATACATCAATACAGTTTTAAGTTCTAAGAAGGGAAATCCGCTTTCACTTTCTATTTTATACTCAGTAATTGCACAAAAATTAGAGATTCCTATTTATGGTGTAAACCTTCCGAATCACTTTGTGTTAGGCTTTGTTGATGAATTTCAAACGCTTAAAATGTTGGGTATTACGGATGATAGAAATATCCTTTTCTATATTAATCCGTTTAGTAAAGGAAGAATATTTGACCATAACGAAATTGAGAATTATCTTCGTAGCCTCAATTTACCTTTGCAAAAGAATTACTTTGAACCGTGCTCGAACACCGAAATACTAAAAAGAATGTTAACCAACTTAACTGTTGCGTACAACAAAAAGGGCGAGCAAAACAAAGTGGACGGCCTAAAAGAACTGCAAGGTATCTTGGAATCTTAATAGGAATACTTTTATCATCTGTTGCATTTGGCCAGCAAAAATCTTACATCTTAAAGAAAAATGAAATCAGAGACGGAATCTCTCCGAAATCTGTAGTTTCATCTGGTCACGGAATTTTTGCTGCCCAAAATATGATGTATCGTCATACCATCACTATCTATAATGAAGATGGTGATCGCTTAGCGAAGATTAGGGATGGAGTAAATCTCAAAGAATATGGGTTTACTGAATATGAAGACCATACTTATCTCGGTGGCCCGGTAGAGGCCGCATTTACATCAGACGGAAAGTCTTTATGGGTTTCTAATTATAGCATGGTCGGTCCGGGTTTTGAGCATGAAGGATGTGATGGATGCATTGGCAAAGACTTTGATCCAAGTTTTTTGTACAAAATTAGCTGTGAGACCTTTGAAATTGAATCGGTAGTGAAGGTTGGAGCGGTACCAAAGTTTATTGCTATATCTGATGATGACAGCAAGTTGATCGTTTCAAATTGGACCAGTAGTGACATTTCAATTGTGGATTTAGAAACAGAGAAAGAAGTGAAGACAGTTACTTTAGGTTCGCATCCCAGGGGAGTTGATATAACAGCAGATGGTAATTTTGCTTATGTCACAATTATGGGTTCAACAAAACTAGCTGAAGTCAATTTGAATACTTATGAAGTTAATTACATCAAAGATATCGGAAGATCTCCTAGGCATTTGATTCTGGCAGACCATGATTCAACTATTTACGTTTCCATGAATTCAGGAAGTAAGGTAGTGAAGTACAATCGTTTTAATCATTCAAAATCCATCTGTAGAACGGCGGCCGGGCCCAGATCTATGTGTATTTCAGAGAATGAGGATTACTTGTACTGCGTGAATTATTTTGATCATTCTTTTTCAAAGATTAGCACGAAGACCATGGAGGTTATTGAGACCATTGAAACGGCTCAAAAACCAATAGGAATTTGTGGTAACTGGAATGAATCTGAAATTTGGGTGGCTTGTTACTCTGGTAAAATTGAGATTTTCAAAGATTTTCATTTAGATAGTTTAAAGAATGGTAACTCCATTTTCGGATTAGATTTAAGCGGGTTTTGGCCCGCAAAACCTAAAAACCTAAGAAAAGAAACAGAAGTCGAGGCGGAGACATTGGCGGCAGAATTACCGGACACTAATACACGATATGTAAGTGCTGAATTAGTCGAATCAATAGAGGTTGTCCCGAATGTATTGCAACCCAAACTGTATTCAGATGTTAAGGTTGTCCCACCGCCAACAAGGTTTGTGAGAAAGATTGAATCTTCAGAGGATTGTACTTATTATGTGATTTGCGGTTCGTTTTCAATTTTAGAAAATGCCTATAAAAGAGCCGCTGAATTAGATGCTAAAGGATACACTTGTAAAGTGATTAAAGGTTCAAAATTGAATTACGTTGCTCCAAGCTGTTTTGACAGTCGAGAATTGGCTGAAGCATCTATGAAGCAATTAAAAGCGTCAGAAGGTTACTCGGCATGGATTTTGAAGCGATAAACTTATAAATGAAAGCAGCAATTCTTATTATATCATTTTTATTCATTGGATTTTCAGCGAAGGGGCAGGGCATTGAATTTTTCGAAGGTGACTTCGGAATGGCTCAGGCCATGGCTAAAAAAGAAGGTAAATTGTTATTTATTGATTGCTATACAACTTGGTGCACACCCTGTAAAGTACTAGACAAAGAAGTCTTTCAAAACGATAAAGTCGGCAAATACATGAACAAAAAATTTATTTGTTTGAGGATTGACATGGAGACAGATGCTGGTTTAGCAATGATGCGTAAATACGTAATCACCGTATATCCAACATTGATATTTGGAAAGGTAGATGGCACTGAAATTAAAAGAGTTTCTGGTTCAATGAATCCTGATGAATTTATAACGCTTGCCAAAGGAGTTGTGAAACCACCGAAAAAGTAAAAATGAAATGAATCGGACGTTGATTAATTTTTTAACTTGACGTCCATTACAATTAACACTGATTGATATGAAACGAATTTTGATAATTGCCCTTTTAGCTTTCACTACTCCTACGGTTATGGCTTCACAGACAGAAAATATGACAAAAGAGAATACTGCAGATGCTAAACCAATTTCAGCTGATGACTTCTCCAATGTTATGGATGTAATGAGAGGTAGATCTTCTGAAGAGATGAAATTGAAGGCAGCTCTGAAAGGTCTTAAGAAAGGTGTGATGAGCATTGATCAAATTTCTGAAGTGATGGATTACATGCAAGCCGAAGAATCTAAATTAGAATTTGCTAAGCAAGCTTACACACAATGTGCTGAGAAGGAAGCCTTTCGTGAAGTTGTGGATGAAAAGTTTTCTGATGCTGAAAGCCTAAAAGCTTTGAGTGAATTCATTGAAACGAAATAATCAATTTCCTTAAGTAATATCAAATGGTCACACTGAGCTTGTCGAAGTGTAGATGAATTTGTGTTTAGACGATCAGTAATTGATGAGCTAGTCTTAGATTTTCTGATAACTGTCAGGACAGACTGACGCAATCATATAATTATCGTCTTGCAGCCGCCAAAATAATCCCTGTAGCCATTGCAACATTCAATGATTCAGCAGCGCCTATTTTCGGAATTGTAATCGCCTTGCTCAGGGCTCCAATTTCATCAGAAACACCATGGGATTCAGATCCCATTACCAAAACAGTTTTTGCTTCAAATTCAAATCCATTTAAGTCTTCACCATTCATGTCCGCTGCTATCACTGAAAAGTTAGCAGCTTGCGCTTTGGTAACCTCTTGCACCAAGTCTCCATAACTCACTTTCATTCTGAAAATAGATCCCATAGATGATTGAACTACTTTAGGATTGTATAATTCAACCGAAGTAGAAGAGCATCTAATTTGATTCACCCCAAACCATTCTGCTGTTCTGATTATTGTTCCCAAGTTTCCTGGATCTCTAACGTCATCCAAAAACAATATGAGCTCATCTTCTGAATAGCTTAAATCCACATCTTCTTTTTGATTTACCGTCACAAAAACTTGGTTAGGATGTTTGAAAGAGGAAATACGTTCTAAATCGTTATTGCTAATTACTGTTAAGTACTTGCCATGCTCGGCTTGAAGCTCATCAATAAGCTCTGAAGATTCGATAATTAGTATTTGATCTATCTCAAAGGATTCAGCGTTCAATAACTCCTTAAAAAGCTTCACTCCTTCAATGACAAATAGTTTCTCAGAATCTCTGAACTTCTTTTGCTGGAGGGACTTGTAGAATTTTATTTCGTTTTTTGATAAAGACAATTCGTATTCAGTTTATTCGGTTATTTTTGCAAAGCTTCTGCCGAAGGCAGATTTGAGACAAATATAAATCATTTAGTGAAGCGAAATCTTATTCAATATTTTGGAGCATTCCTCATCCTTTTGGTTGCGGTTGGATGTAGACAATCTAAATATGTTGGAGAAGGAAATTATTTACTCAAAGAGAATACACTTCTTATTGCCTCTGAAACGGGAGATAGTTTAAATCTTGATTGGGATGATAATCACGATCTCATTACTCCGGGAGACCTAACTGAGCTCATCAGGCCGACACCAAATTCGAGCTATAAGCTTTTTATTTTCAACCGTATTGATACGGTGAGATATCAAAAGCAGTTGGAAAGGAAGAAGAATAAAGTCATTCGTAAAAACGAAAAAAAGCAAGCGAAAGAAGATAAGAAGAATAAGAAGAGGATTGACGAAGCTAGAGAAAAGGGCAAGTCAGAATACAAGAAGAAAACCAAGAACATGAAGTCAATGAGTTATGGCTGGCGACATTGGATGGTGACTCACTGGGGTGAAACTCCTGTTGTTCTGGACACCTTAAAAATCACAAAGTCTAAACAACAAATGGCAATATTCCTCAATCAAAGAGGATTTAAAAATGTCCAAGTATCTGATACCATTGTGTACAATGAAAGAAAGAAAAAGGCAACTGTGAATTATTATGTTCAGCCGAATGAACCTTACAGAATTACATCTATAAAATATGATTCTACATCTGTTTATCCTTGGGTGGGACAGCTATACCAGAGGATGTTAAAAGAAGAAGGGGAAGTGTTGATAGAGGGGATGTTGTTGGATGAGGGTATTTTGGATGACGAACGTGATAGATTTACAACCTATCTAAAAGACAACTCTTACTTTGGGTTTACCAAGAATTACATCAGTTATATCGTTGATACTACAAAGGGGAATTTTGAAAGTGACTTGGTCATTTTTATCCATCATAAATATTTGGACTCTAGCATCTTGGCGCACAAAACTTATAGGGTTGATGACATCACTTTTAGATTAAATAACCCTGATTCAGCTTCATTTAAAGACTATGAAGCTTACAAGCAAAAGTGTGATAATCTTGGCTTGGAATACAAAACTAAAAAAGGAGATTACCATCTGTTAGATACCATGTTGGTTATTGATACACTCATTCGTAAACGCTTTATCACTTTTAATCCAGAAGACAGAAAGAATAATGGTGTAAAAATGTTTGAGAAGTATATTGATACATCTATCTATTATAAAGGCTGGGTAATTTATAATGAAACACCTTTTGTTGAGCCTGATTTATTGGATAAACAAAATTTTCTTGAGAGAGGTCGATTCGCGAAAGACTATTATAAAGAAAGATCTACAAGATCAATGATTAGGTTGGATGTGTTCTCTGAAGTTTCACCAAAAATCATTTTAGATACTGACAATCCAAGAGGAAGTAAGGTCGATATCGTTTATGATTTAACCCCGGGTAAAAAGCAACAGTTTCAATTAGAGCCTAGAGCGACCAATACACAAAGTATATTAGGGGTTTCAGGATTAATTTCTTACACGAATAAGAATTTATCTGGCTCGGCAAATAAACTCAAGATTACCCTTTCAGGAGGATTTCAATCTCAGCCTCTTGTGGCCGGGGACGGAGCAGATGCTTCGAAATCATTCAAAATTAGAGGTTTGAATACTTTTGAGTGGGGACCGGAAGTGACCTATAGCATTCCAAGATTTTTTCCGCTTTCCAAGAAGAAACAAGAAGAGATTTCAAAAAGATCATTTCCATCCACACAAATTGGAGCTCTTTATAATCACCAATTGAGGTCTGAGTTCGATCGTCATGTGGGTGAATTGAATTACAAATGGAAGTTGTCTTCTCCTAATCAAACTCAAATATTCACAATTACACCAGTGAGGTTTAACTATGTATTTATAAAGAAAGACTCACTATTTGAGGCCAACTTGAACGCTACCAATGACCCATTCTTGGTGAATTCTTATAGTAACTTTTTGTCTTTAGGGATTTTGAACATCAGTCATCATTATAACAGTCTCAAGCTTAAGAAGAGAAAAAGAAAATCAAAGCACACCTTTGATAATGTGGTCACGTTCACTGCTGCAGGTTTAGTTTTGAATACAATTGATGCCGCATTTAATGACTCCTTGGGCTACTTTGACGCTTTTATTGCGGATACTAAAAAAGTGTTCAGAGTTCCTTATGCCCAATATGCTAAACTAGAAAACACATTTATTTTCAATCAATACATAGGTCCAAAGCATAGAATGGTTTATCGATTCTTGGTTGGTACTGGTTACGCTTATGCAAATGGTTTATCTCTGCCTTACACTCAAAGTTTTGTAGCGGGAGGATCCAATGATATGAGAGCTTGGGACGCAAGGTCAATGGCTCCGGGTTCTATCAAAACCTATGCTGATTCAAATAGTACAACCACACAAATTGGGGATATGAAACTAGAGTTAAATCTGGAGTGGCGTTTTAAAATTTCGAAAATTTTGAACGGAGCTGTCTTTGTAGACATGGGGAATATTTGGAAGGTCAAAGGTGATCCCTTGCTAGATGATGGCGTCTTTACATTCGGAGGATTTTATAAGCAGGTCGCCATTGGTACTGGTTTTGGTTTAAGGGCAGATTTTGATTTCTTAATTGCCAGGCTTGATTTCTCATGGAAGATTCACAATCCCTATTTACCAGCCGGAAACAGATGGTGGTTAGCGGCAGATCATACTGAATACAAAACCTATTTTGACGAAGACACTCAAGGAAATCCTGTTGATTATATTTTACCTCACGGCTGGCGTTTTAACTTCGGTATCGGATATCCATTCTAATTATGAGAAATTTACTTTTAGTGCTGTTGGCAATGATGGCCGGCACAGCTTTTACGCAATATAAGAATGTAAGTCTTCCGCTTCCTAGAAAGGCAGATTATGATTACTCACAAGTTGAGCCATCTATTTATATCAATCCAAAAAACACGAATGAAGTCATTGCCGGAACGGTGATGAACGATTACTACTGGTCAAAAGATGGAGGAGTGACTTGGAAGTCTCGCTCTATTAAATCTAAGTTCGGAGTAAACGGAGATCCTTGCATGTTGATTGACACCTTAGAGAGATATTACTATTTCCATCTTTCAAGTAAAGATGGTGAAGTACTCAAATATGGAATGGTTTCTCAGTATTCTAAAAAACTAAAAGGGAAGTTCAAATATCAAGGGCATACCTTGGATAATGATAAATACCACGATAAAGAATGGGTAGCCATCAATCGTACAAACAATCACATTTACATGACTTGGACGCAGTTTGATGCTTATGACTCCGACAAGGCTGAAGATTACAGTAGAATAGTATTCTCTAAAACATTTGATGGTGGTTTGAACTGGAGTAATCCAAAAGTAATCTCAAGCTCAACTGGAGATTGTAAAGACAATGACTTAACTGCTGAAGGTGCTGTTCCGGCGGTTGGACCTGAGGGTGAAATCTATTGTGCATGGGCACGAAACGACAGTATCTTTTTCAATAAGTCAATGGATGAAGGAGAGACTTGGAAGAAGAAAGAACAATACATTATTGATCAACCTCAAGGGTGGGTAATTGATATCCCTGGCATTTATAGATGCAATGGATTACCCGTTACTGCCTGTGATGTAAGTGGAAAAGAACATAACGGAACAATCTACGTGAACTGGGCAGATCAAAGAAACGGAACAGATGATACTGATATTTGGATTCTCAAATCAACCGATAAAGGGGAGAATTGGAGTGAACCAATTATGGTGAATAATGATCGAACTGCGAGACATCAATTCCTGACTTGGATGACAATAGATCAAGTGACAGGATATGTTTATTGCGTTTACTATGACAGACAAAACTCAAAAGGAAGAGCAACTGAAGTAACCCTTGCTGTATCTAAAGATGGCGGTGATTCATTTGAGAACTTCGTAATCTCCGAAACACCATTTGAACCTAACCCAAAATTCTTTTTTGGTGATTATACAAACATTTCTGTGCATAATGGAGTAATAAGACCCATATGGACGCGTTTACACAAGGGGAAAATAAGTGTACACACAGCCCTGATTAATCAAAGCGATTTAGAAAAGTAAGCAAATGCAGCTTTCTGTTGTCATAGTTAATTATAATGTAGAGTTCTTTCTAGAGCAATGCCTTAACTCTGCCTATGCGGCATTGAAGCATGTTGACGGTGAGATATTTGTTGTTGACAACAACTCAATTGATGGTTCATTAGATATGGTGAGAGCCAAGTTTCCTGATGTTCATTTGATCGCAAATAAAGACAATAGTGGATTTTCTAAAGCTAATAATCAAGCTTTAAGAATAGCCAAAGGTAAATATCACCTCTTATTAAATCCGGATACTATCGTTGAAGAAGACACTTTTAAAAAGGTCGTTGACTTTATGGATGAGCATCCAGATGCTGGTGGGTTAGGAGTAAAGATGATTGACGGTAAAGGGAATTTTTTACCTGAATCAAAAAGAGGATTGCCAACTCCTAAAGATGCTTTTTATAAGATTTTCGGATTGTCACGACTTTTTCCCAAGTCAAAGAAGTTCGGAAGATATCATTTGTCTTTCTTGGATATGAATGAAACACATGAGATTGAAATACTCTCTGGTGCTTTCATGTTGATGAGCAAAGATGCTTTGGATAAAGTAGGCTTGTTAGATGAAGACTTCTTCATGTATGGGGAGGATATTGATTTGAGTTATCGTATCGTGCTTGGTGGATATAAGAATTACTATTATCCGGGCACTAGCATTATCCATTATAAAGGAGAGAGTACAAAGAAGAGTAGTGTGAACTATGTATTTGTGTTTTACAATGCAATGATCATATTCGCTAAAAAGCATTTCTCTGAGAAGAACGCAAAAACGTATTCCTTCTTAATCAACCTAGCCATTTACTTCAGGGCCGGAATGGCATTGACGAATCGTTTCATTAAGAAAGCAATCGTTCCTTTTATTGATTTGGTAGTAGTGATTTTAGGATTGTTCTTAATAGCTCAAAACTATCAGCAAATTGAGGATATCTGGATTCCGGAGATATTATTATTCTGGGCATTGCCTATTTATGGAGTTGTGTGGCTTTTAAGCCAATTGTTTCTCGGAGGATACGACAAGCCAATCAAACTATTCAAGAACTTATTGGGCGCCTTAATGGGAACAGCCATTATTTTAATGACCTATGCTTTATTGCCAAAGGATTATCAGTTCTCCAGGTTAATCATTCTATTGGGCGGTGCTTGGGTATTGCTTTACTTCTTGTTTTCAAGATTCATTTTACATCATTTGGTAGGAGAGGGGTACCGAATAGGAGGAGCCAAGAACAAACGCTTTGTCATAGTTGGAGATTGGGAAGAGTCTGAAAGAGTGAATCAAATCTTACAGCAAACAAATAGTAAAATTCAATCGGTACAATTCTTATCGGCTCTAGATTCAAAAGAGAATGAAAAGCAAATAGGAACCATCTCTCAGTTAGATCAAGCGATAGATATTCATGGAATTGATGAGGTTATCTTTTGCGCTAAGAATGTTTCAGCTGCGCAGATTATCTCAAAGATGCAAGATTTGGGTGATGGCAATGTTGATTTCAAAATAGCTCAACCAGAGACTTCCTTCTTGATAGGGAGTAATTCAATTGACTCTCAAGGCGATTTGTATGTGATGGATATCAATCGCATTAATAAACCGGCCAACAGAAGAAACAAACGCATCATTGATCTTTCATTGTCTTTCCTATTCATTCTGCTATCACCTAATCTAATTTGGATGTTTAAAAGCAAGGGTGGATTCTATAAAAACATGTTCGGGGTACTCAGAGGTAAGATCAGTTTCGTAGGATACGCCAAGATTCATCACGCATCAAATCTGAAATTACCGTCAATCAAAAAAGGGATACTCTCCTCTTTGATGCTAGTGCCGCACAATCAGTTAGATGATGACGCCATTTCAAGGCTGAATCTCATCTATGCTAAAAACCATTCATTCAGAATGGATCTCAAGATCATCTTTAAGAATTTTGGGAAGTTGGACGCGTAGTGTCCTTACATTTATCGTCAGGGTGCTTAAGTTTTTGACTTAAGATTGAAGACATAAGACAAAAGACTTTTTTGATTTCCTAGAGGTTTGTTCGAGTGGTTCCGATTGCAAAGAGGAATTGTATCGAGAACAACTTCATAGTAATTTGTTGATTCATATGGAAAGTCCTAACTTGTCAAGTAAATGAAAAAGCTTTCTTTCATATTTATTGTCCTTTTATTAGCAACATCATGCAAAAAGAAAACAACTGTAACGATTCAGGCCCAAGATTACATCAGTGGAGAGGGAACTTCCTATGCTGGCAGAGATTGGGTTCTCACCGAAAATTGGACTCCCCTTTTTAGAGTCGAAATCTGAAATTGTTGCGTCTGGCGTTTTAGACCAAAATGGCTTCGCCACTTTTGACCTCAAAATGAAAAACAATAGAAGATACATTTTAGGGGTCAGTGAACCTTCTGAAATTTGCTATGGTGGTTTGACAAATCATTATCTTGAGCATGAGGATAACAATACAATTTTATTCGACTACGCACATTGTGCTTATCTCAAAATTAATTTTAACAATACTAATTGTTTCGATTCAAATGATCATTTCAAATTTTACTATCAAGGAAGAGAAGTTCCTGGTAAGGAAGGATTGATTGGGGCGTTAGCACATGAAGGAATTGGATGTTATAATTATATCAATCCCGATTTCACGGCAACTCCAATGGGTGACTATTATTATAGTTGGGATATTGTTCGAAATGGTGTTCAAACAACAATTTATGACACTATCTCATTGGGAAAAGGTGAATATTTTACCTATGATGTAAATTATTAGAAAAGCTTATCAACTGTCTAGAATAAATGAAGCAATTACTTTTCATATCAATTGTCCTTTTATTAGCAACTTCCTGCAAAAAGAAAACGACCGTCACTATTCAAGCTCAAGATTACATCACAGGGGAAGCTACAGCCTATGCAGGAATGGATTGGGCGGTTTCAGAAAATTGGACACCCGTATTGGAGGCAAAATCTAAAATTGTAGCTTCGGGAACATTAGATGATAATGGATATGCTAATTTTGATCTTAAAATGAATCCTAATCGTAAGTATGTATTGGGCGTGAGTCAACCCGATAACATCTGTGTAGGCGGCCTTATATTGGAATCATTAGATCATGAGAGTACAAACAATTTTACCATTGAATACTTAGAATGCGGATTTGTAAGTGTACCATTTGAAAATATCAATTGTTTTAATTCGAATGACAAAATGTGGTTCAAATATTATTACACTGAAAATCCTGAATTTTACATGTATAGAGGATATACTAGTGGAGACGGAAGTGAATGGAGTGAAATAGCCTTCTATTCAGGTTGTGGTTCTTACAGCGGTGATTTACATGAAAAGGTACCAGAAGGTAATTTTACGTTCGAATGGAGAGTAGAAAGGGAAAATGGAGTCACATCAGGAAGTGATAATTTCTCTGTAAATAAAAATGATACGACTGTATATATATTTGACTATTAAATGAAAATTTAACTAATAAATATTGGTTTTTTATGTGCGTTGGCCTCTTGCAACAAAGATGATAACGACCCCAACACCCCTGAGCCACCAACATCTTGTTCAGCGAACAGTGGTAGTTTTGATGTCACTATTTTAGGTAATGATTACCAAATGGTCATAGATGCTGAAACTCATTTTTCAATACTTTATAATTGGTATAGCCCGCTACAGACTGATTTCATACTTGATGCTAAAGATCAGAATGGAAACTCTTTAGATGTTGAATCACAAATTGATGGGCCTTTTATTGAAGGACAATCTGATTATGAAAACGCCTATTTTGATTTGGATGTTGACACCTTTAATTTGCAAGTTTCTGCTATTAGTTATGATGTAATTAAAAGTGATTTAAATGAAGGTGAAGGAATTTATTATCCCATTAAAGCCACCTTTACGGCCACGGCTCATTCTTCTCCCACATTCGCGAATCCTAATCCTACAGATAGCTATGCTCTAATTGGCTCCTTCTGTTTGAATGGCGTGATCTTGCAGTAAAAGAAATACTAAGTTGTTTAGTTCAGAGAGTATGTTTAAATCATTGAGTTTCTACATCCTCGTAACTTGAGCATAGTGAAATACTTCTTCTTCATATCAACCGATTGACACAATGGCCTTCAGCGGTTCGTTTTGTTTGAATGGGATTGTTCAGTGATTTTTAGTGCGACTTCAACTCATAACTGGCTTTTTACTTCAAAAGCTTAGAAATTCCCATATCCTTAGATTTCTTATATTATCGCCTCAATCATTATCAAAGACATGGCAAAGAAAAATACAGAGAAATTAAAAGCAAAAAAACATCCTCATAAACTCATTCTAAGTTCGGACGATTATGGCTTTTCTCCCAATGTCAATGAGGGCATTCTCAAGGCTGTTGAATTAGGAACCGTTACCTGTGTTCATGTGTTAGCAAATCTAGCGTCTGAAGAAGATATTAGAAAATTGGCGACAACTATTAACAAAGCAGGTAACAAATGTGGAATTGGTCTTCATTTAAACACGAATTCGGGTCCGTCTTTATTGAATAAAAGCTGTTCACTAGTCAAAAAGGAGCCTATAAATGGCAAGTATCATTTTTATGAGATGGAAGACTTCAATCATGATAAAACCAATTCACATGATGTAGTTCAAGAGCTTTGGGCTCAATACAATAAGTTAAAGTCAATTATAGGAGGTGAGCGTATTGATTGTATTAGCTCTCATTATAATATTCATGTTTTTAGTAAGGTATATTTAAAGATCATCATAAAAATTGCTCAAACCCATGGTATTCCTATGAGAAGTCCCGTTCGCTGGGTGACTAAAAAACAGCGTCCAAAATTGAAAAAATTCCAAGATGGAAAGGTAATGATGCCGATCGCACTCGCAGCCTTGAAGTTGATACCAAAGTTAGAGCGGTCTACTTTATTGATCATGTCAAGCTCGCTTAAGGCTAGCAGATTAATTGGCTTCAGAACAAAAATTGGAAAAGCCGGACTTGTTTATCCAAGAAACTTATCAGGACATTGGTTTGGACAACCTAGTTTTAGAGCGTTGACTTGGATGTTTGGACAACTAAAAAAAATGAATCTTAGAAAAAGTTATTCTTCTGAATTGCTAATGCATCTCTCCTCTTCAAAAGAACCTTCCTTGCTACCTGCTGCTTATCCCATGAGTTCTAGACATGAAGAGTTCAAAATTGTGACCTCTGATGAAGTCGTGAATTTTTGCAAGCCTCTTTACAACGAAGGTCCAGTTAGAATTGGGTCTTACAGAAAGCTATTGCTGGGTGAAGAAATCAGCTATGATTTGGGTTCTTAAGGGGGACCTGAAATTGAAGACATAAGACTTTTTTGTTTTGATGCTGCGAAGTTTTGCACTGCTTCGTCACATTTATATTGTTTTGCTCTGATTGGGACGCGTAGCATTGCAAAACTGCGCCGCGGGGAGGATCTCAAGATCATCTTTAAGAATTTGGGTGGGCTGGACGCGCAGTGTCCTGACATTTATCGTCAGGGTGCTTAGATTAGACCATCCAACTTCTTATCTATGACAGCTGATTTAATTGAAGATTCAATTTTATTGAATTGCTCTTTGTCTCCTTCTGATTCTATTTTACCATCTTTCAAATAGTAGAGATAATCACTCGTTTCGTAAATTGAGTTGAAGAGGTGAGAGGATAGAATGATTGTTTTCTCCTTCTCCTTTAGTCGGTTCAATATTTCAAAGAATAAAATATTACTCTGGAGGTCTAGTCCATTAAAAGGTTCGTCCAGTATGAAGAAGTCATTATCCACCAATAACAAAGAAGTTAAGGTTAGTTTCTTTTTCATCCCCGTAGAGAATTCGGAAGCGTAGCGATTTAAGGGTAAATCAAAAATATTTTTACTATTTATATTTAATTCTTTCTTCCCTCTCGCATTGCAAACAAATTGCAAATATTCTTTAGCCGTAATTTTTGATAAAAACTCTGGATGTGTTGGGAGAAAAGCAATGTTTTTCCTGCTCAGCTCTATTTCAGAATCAATAATCCCATTATATTTTTCAAGTCCAGCCAAGCATTTAAATAAGGTTGACTTGCCAGCTCCATTTTCACCTACCACTGCCGTTACCTTTCCTTTTTTAATAGAAAGATTGACATCATTCAAAACCTTT